>NZ_JAGQDD010000006.1:0-226808 GCF_018069845.1 Ideonella alba | reverse complement strand
CGCGCTGACGCTGTACACCTACAAGGGTGGCAATCGCGACCAGATCGCCGTGGTGCGCTGATCCTTCGGGTCACCACCATGAAAAAAGGGGCGCCGCGAGGCGCCCCTTTTTGCGTTCAGCTCAGCCAGCCATCACTGGGTGACGGCCTTCGCCTTGCCACGCAGCTCGAACATCATGTCGCCGGCGGCTTGACCCAGGCAGGTGTTCATGTCGGAGTACTTGTCGCAGCCGGTGCCGAAGCCGCCGCCCGGGTTCTGCCACATGGCGTTGTAGCCGGTGGGCGCGGTGTTGATTTCCCAGCCCCACTGGCCGCCCACGAAGAAGTCCATCTGGCCCTGCACCGAGACCCAGTAGGTGCCTTCCTTCAGCGTGACGGCGGTCGGCAGCGTGACGGTGATCGAGCCAGAGGCGTCGTTGGTCACCGGCACCAGCGGGAAGTCAGCCACGACCTTGCCCGGCTTGCCGCCCTTGTCCTTGTAGAAGGTCACATTGGCCGACACCAGCGGGCCGGTGCCGTTGAAGTACGCGCCAGGGGCGAACACTTCCGAGACCTTCCACTTCTGGCCGGCCGGTACGCTGAAGTCGTCAGCAGCGCGGTTGTCATAGGCGTCGAAGGTGGACTCGAAGTCCTGCGAGGTGATCGCGTTGGCGGCATCGTTCGCCAGTTGCGAGTAAAGCACCGCCTGGGCCGTCACCGGCAGGACAGCGGTCTTGCCGCCAGCGCTCTTGACCGGGCCGGCCATCGCGACGCCCGACAGGGCCAGGGCGGCCGCCAGGGCCAGGGACTTGAACTTGTATTCCATGCTGATCTCCGCTTGCTTGGCCGTTGAGGGTCGGCCGTGAGAGGACAACGGGCCCGAACCCGCGGGTAGCAGGTCTGGCAGGGCACCGAACAACATTGCCAAGCCCCGTTTGTACGTCGTCTGACCCCCGACGGGCAGGCCTCCTGGCTTTCCCGATGTGGGATTGACGCTGTGCGGGAAATCAGCTCTCCTTGAGCCGCATCGTGGCCGCGCACCACGCTGGCGTGGCCACTGTCCAACTCTGGTGCTCAACCGGGTTCGGGAGCGTGGACAGTGCGGCGGCGGCCCCCATGGCAGGCCTTGATGGCCGTGACTGGCGGAGGGAGCGGGATTCGAACCCGCGGTGGGCTATTAACCCACACACGCTTTCCAGGCGTGCGACTTAAACCACTCATCCATCCCTCCGCAGGGACAGCCGCGCATTCTAGCCCAGGATCGACGGCTGGCCGCTCGGGATCGTCATCGATCGGCCCTACACTTCGCGCTTCGCGTTTTCCCCTGGCCCACCGGACGAGCCCATGCAGCGCTTCAACTTCCCGATCGTCATCATCGACGAGGACTTCCGCTCCGAGAACACCTCGGGTCTGGGCATCCGGGCGCTGGCCGAGGCGATCGAGAAAGAGGGCTTCGAGGTGGTGGGCGTCACCAGCTATGGGGACCTGAGCCAGTTCGCCCAGCAGCAAAGCCGGGCCAGCGCCTTCATCCTGTCGATCGACGACGAGGAGTTCACCCCCGGCCCCGAACTGGACCCGGCGGTGCTGAACCTGCGCAAGTTCATCAGCGAGATCCGCTTTCGCAACGCCGACATCCCGATCTATCTGTACGGCGAGACCCGCACCAGCCAGCACATCCCGAACGACATCCTGCGCGAGCTGCACGGCTTCATCCACATGTTCGAGGACACGCCGGAGTTCGTGGCGCGCCACATCATCCGCGAGGCCAAGAGCTACCTGGATGGCCTGGCGCCGCCGTTCTTCCGCGCGCTGATGGACTACGCGCAGGATGGCTCGTATTCGTGGCACTGCCCGGGCCATTCGGGCGGTGTGGCATTCCTGAAGAGTCCGATCGGCCGGATGTTCCACCAGTTCTTCGGCGAGAACATGCTGCGCGCCGATGTGTGCAACGCCGTGGAAGAGCTCGGGCAGCTGCTGGACCACACCGGCCCGGTGGCGGCCAGCGAGAAGAACGCGGCGCGCATCTTCAATGCCGACCACTGCTTCTTCGTCACCAACGGCACCAGCACCAGCAACAAGATGGTCTGGCACCACACGGTGGCGCCCGGCGACGTGGTGCTGGTGGACCGCAACTGCCACAAGTCCATCCTGCACTCGATCATCATGACCGGTGCGGTGCCGGTGTTCCTGACGCCCACGCGCAACCACTACGGCATCATCGGCCCGATCCCCGAGAGCGAGTTCAGCAAGACCTCGATCCAGAAGAAGATCGCCCGGCATCCGCTGCTCAAGGGCGTGGACGCCAAGAAGGTCAAGCCGCGCATCCTGACGGTCACCCAGAGCACCTACGACGGCGTGCTCTACAACACCGAGACCATCAAGGCCAAGCTCGACGGCTGGGTGGACACGCTGCACTTCGACGAGGCCTGGCTGCCGCACGCCGCCTTCCACAAGTTCTACGGCACCTTCCACGCCATGGGCAAGGGGCGCCCACGCCCCAAGCAGGCGCTGGTGTATGCCACGCAGTCCACCCACAAGCTGCTGGCCGGCATCAGCCAGGCCTCCCAGGTGCTGGTGCAGGACGCGCAGGAGCAGAAGCTGGACAGGCACCTCTTCAACGAGGCCTACCTGATGCACACGTCGACCTCGCCGCAGTACGCGATCATTGCCAGCTGCGATGTCGCGGCGTCGATGATGGAGCCGCCGGGCGGCACCGCGCTGGTCGAGGAAAGCCTGCGCGAGGCGCTGGACTTCCGCCGCGCGATGCGCAAGGTCGACGCGGAGTACGGCCAGGACTGGTGGTTCCAGGTCTGGGGCCCGGACCGCCTGACCGAAGAGGGCATTGGCCGGCCCGAAGACTGGCTGCTGCATGCCAACGAGACCTGGCACGGCTTCGGCAAGCTGGCCGAGGGCTTCAACATGCTGGACCCGATCAAGTCCACGCTGATCACGCCCGGGCTGGATGTCGACGGACGTTTTGCCGACACAGGCATCCCGGCCAGCATCGTCACCAAGTTCCTGGCCGAGCACGGCGTGGTGGTCGAGAAGACCGGCCTGTACTCGTTCTTCATCATGTTCACCATCGGCATCACCAAGGGCCGCTGGAACACGCTGCTGACCGCGCTGCAGCAGTTCAAGGACGACTACGACCGCAACCAGCCGCTGTGGCGCATCATGCCGGAGTTCTGCCAGGCCAATCCGCGCTACGAGCGCATGGGCCTGCGTGATCTGTGCCAGAGCGTGCATGAGGCCTATGCCCGGGGCGACATCGCCCGCCTGACCACCGAGGTCTACCTGACCGAGCTGGAGCCGGCGATGAAGCCCAGCGACGCCTACGCCTGCATCGCCCACCGCAACACCGAGCGCGTCGAAGTCGACCAGCTCGAAGGCCGTGTGACCACCGCCATGCTGACGCCGTACCCGCCGGGCATTCCGCTGGTCATCCCGGGCGAGCGCTTCAACCGCAAGGTGGTCGACTACCTGCGCTTCACGCGCGAGTTCAATGCCCAGTTCCCGGGCTTCGGCGCCGACGTGCATGGTCTGGTGGCCGAGCAGGGGCCTGATGGCCGGATGTATTACTTCGTCGACTGCGTGCGCTGAGGCTCAAGCCGGCCGCTGAACGGCCGATAGCAGGCCTCACAGGCCTGCCACACGGGTGGGCCAGGCAACGCCCGCATGAAAGCCGCTCGCTGGACCACCGCACTCGACAACCCCCTGGCCCGACCGGCCTCGGCCTGGTGGCGCCGCTGGTGGCGACGCGGGGTTGACGAAGCCGCCGGCCTGCTGGCCACTGATGCGCTGACCGGCCTGCCGGACCGTGAGGGCCTGCTGGCCCAGGCGCTGGCGCTGCAGGTGCGGGCACGGCAGCGCGACGCCACCCGCCCGATGGGCCTGCTGCTGATCGAGTTCGACGACACGCCGGCCCTGGTGGCGCAGCATGGCGTGACGGTGGCCGAGTCCGCGGTGCGGACGCTGTCGATGGCGCTGCGGCGGGGCATCCGCCAGGGCGACCTGATTGGCCGCTGGGCGGCCGGCGCCTTCATGGTGGTGTTGCCACCGCTGGATCCGCGCGACCTGCGCATGATCGGCGAGCGCCTGCGCGCCGTGGCCCAGGCCACCGAGCTGCGCGAAGGCCCGCAGGGCAGTCTGATCCCGATCTCGGTGCATGTCGGCGCCAGCAGTGCCCCGCTGGACGAGCCGCTGAGCGCGGCCCTCGCCCGCAGCGAACTGGCGCTGAAGAACGCGGCGCCCCGACTGGGGCGCGGTGAGCGGGTCAGCGTGGTGCTGCGCTGACCCGGCCCGGCTGGCTCACTCGCCTTCGCCGCCGCCCGGCGTCATGTGGCTGAAGCCACCGTCGACATACAGGATCTCGGCGTTCACGCCGCCAGCCAGGTCGGACAGCAGGAAGGCGGTGGCATTGCCCACCTCGTCGATCGTGATGTTGCGGTGCAGCGGCGCGTGCTCGGCGAACTGGCTGAGCTTCTTGCCGAAGTTGGCAATGCCTGAGGCGGCCAGGGTCTTGATCGGGCCGGCCGACACCCCATTGACGCGGATGTCCTTGTCGCCCAGCGAGTACGCCAGGTAGCGCACCGACGCCTCCAGCGAGGCCTTGGCCAGGCCCATGGTGTTGTAATCCGGCACACGGCGTGCGGCGCCCAGGTAGGACATGGTCACCAGCGAGGCCTTGGGGCGCAGCAGCGGCAGCGCCGCCTTGGCCATGGCCGGGAAACTGTAGGCCGAGATCTCGTGGGCCACGCGGAAGGCGTCGCGCGACAGGCCATTGAGGAAATCACCGCCGATCGACTCGCGCGGCGCGAAGGCGATGGCGTGGACGAAGCCGTCGAACTGGCCCCAGCGCTCGCCCAGCGTGGCGAAGGCCTGGGCGATCTGCTCATCACTGGCCACGTCCATCTCGACAATCAGGTCCGAGCCGAATTCCTTGGCGAAGTCGGTGATGCGTTCCTTGAACCGCTCGCCCTGGTAGCTGAAGGCGAGTTCCGCGCCTTCGCGGTGGCAGGCCTTGGCGATGCCGTAGGCGATGGAGCGGTTGTTCAGCAGGCCGGTGATCAAGAGACGTTTGCCGGCAAGAAATCCCATGGTGGCTCCGAAATCGGTGTTCTCAAGCCCGCGATTCTGGCATGGCATGCGCGAATCGGTGCAGGCGTCTTGAAGCGGTCAAAAGCTCAGGCTACAATCCGACTTTCGCTAGATTTGCACGGGTGGGCGGATTCTTCCAGCCCATTTTTTTTGCTTGAGCACCAAGTGGGCTGTCCGGGTGGCTGTGTGGCACAGCATACCGGAGGGCGCAGGTGGCGGGCGGAGAGTGTCCGGCGGCGGGTGGGCAAAGGGTCTGCCAGCCGTGCGGGGCGAACGGAAAGGATTGCTGGCCCTGATGAACTGGATGCAAGCTGTCGAGAAGACAGTGACCGGACTGCAGTATGAACTTGTCGACGTGGAGCGTTCGGCAGGGGGCTTGCTGCGCGTCACCATTGATCGCATCCCGGGCCAGAGCTATCCCACCGGCGAGCACGAATTCGTCACGGTGGAGGACTGCGAGGCGGTGACCCGCCAGCTGCAGTACCTGCTGGAGGTGGAAAACGTCGACTACGCCCGGCTCGAGGTCTCCTCGCCGGGGCTGGACCGGCCGCTGAAGACGCCGGCGCATTTCGCGCGTTTCACCGGCCAGCTGGTCCAGATCACCCTCAAGCTGCCCTTCCAGGGCCGCAAGAAGTACCAGGGCACGCTGCTGGCCGCCGATGCGGGCGAAGGCTGGCGCCTGGTGTTCACCGAAGGCAAGGTCGAGCAGGCGCTCGACTTCAGCTTCGATGAAATCCGCGAGGCCCGGCTGGTGCCGGTGCTTGATTTCAAGGGGCGCCGCAAGGCGGCCCCGGCGCCCGCAGCGCCAGCCGATACGACTGACGGAGGTCAACAAGAATGAACCGCGAAATGCTGATGTTGGTGGACGCGATCTCGCGCGAAAAGAGCGTGGATCGTGAGGTCGTCTTCGGTGCGGTGGAAGCCGCGCTGGCCTCCGCGACCAAGAAGCTCCACGGGGGCGAGGTGGACATCCGTGTCACCGTCGACCGCGAAACCGGCGACTACGAGACCTTCCGCCGCTGGCTGGTCGTGCCTGATGCCGCCGGTCTGCAGAATCCCGATGCCGAAGAGCTGCTCTCGGAAGCCCGCGAGCAGATCGCCGAGCTGGAAGAGGGCGACTACATCGAGACCTCGATCGAGTCCGTGCCCATCGGCCGTATCGGTGCCCAGGCCGCCAAGCAGGTGATCCTGCAGAAGATCCGTGACGCCGAGCGCGAGCAGCTGCTGAATGATTTCCTCTCGCGCGGCGAGAAGATCATGGTTGGCACCGTCAAGCGCCTGGACAAGGGCGACGTGATCGTCGAGTCGGGCCGCGTTGAGGGCCGCCTCAAGCGCAGCGAGATGATCTCCAAGGAGAACCTGCGCACCGGCGACCGCGTGCGTGCCTTCATCCTCGGCGTCGACACCCAGGCGCGCGGCCCGCAGATCATGCTGTCGCGCTCGGCGCCGGGCTTCATGGTCGAGCTGTTCGCCCAGGAAGTGCCCGAGATCGAGCAGGGCCTGCTGGAGATCAAGAGCTGCGCCCGCGACTCGGGCAGCCGCGCCAAGATCGCGGTGGTCTCGCACGACAAGCGGGTCGACCCGATCGGCACCTGCGTGGGCGTGCGCGGCTCGCGCGTGACCGCCGTCACCAACGAGCTGGCCGGCGAGCGCGTCGACATCGTGCTGTGGTCCGACGACCCGGCCCAGTTCGTCATCGGTGCGCTGGCCCCGGCCAATGTGCAGTCGATCGTGGTGGACGAGGAGCGCCACGCGATGGATGTGGTGGTTGACGAGGAGAACCTCGCGATCGCCATCGGCCGCGGCGGCCAGAACGTGCGTCTGGCCTCGGAGCTGACCGGCTGGCGCATCAACATCATGACGGCCGAGGAATCGGCCGCCAAGCAGGCCGAGGAAAGCGACTCGGTGCGCAAGCTCTTCGTCGACAAGCTCGACGTCGACGAGGAAGTGGCCGAGCTGCTGATCCAGGAAGGCTTCACCAGCCTCGAGGAAGTGGCCTATGTGCCGCTGCAGGAGATGCTCGAGATCGAGGGCTTCGACGAGGACACCGTGGCCGAGCTGCGCACCCGTGCCAAGGATGCGCTGCTGACCATGGAAATCGCCCGCGAGGAGAAGGTCGACGAGGTGTCGCAGGATCTGCGCGACCTGGAAGGACTGAACCCCGACCTGATCGCCCGCCTGGCCGATGGCGGCGTGCACACCCGTGACGACCTGGCCGATCTGGCCGTGGACGAGCTGACTGAGATGACCGGGGTCGACGAGGCCCAGGCCAAGGCGCTGATCATGAAGGCGCGCGAACACTGGTTCAACGCCTGAACCCGCCGCGCCCCGCACCACGCCTACCGAACCCGGCCCCAGAATTCAAGGAACAACAAGCATGGCAGTGACCACCGTCGCCCAACTCGCAGCCGAACTGAATCGGCCCGCCGCGACGCTGTTGGAGCAGTTGCAGTCGGCTGGCGTGGCAAAGCAGTCGGCCGACGACGCCCTGACCGAAGTCGACAAGGAGCGCCTGCTCGACTTCCTGCGCACCTCGCATGGCACCGCCAGCGGCGAGCGCAAGAAGATCACGCTGACCCGCAAGTCGACCTCCGAGATCAAGCAGGCCGACGCCTCCGGCAAGGCCCGCACGATCCAGGTCGAGGTTCGCAAGAAGCGCACCTTCGTCAAGCGCGATGACCTGCCCGGCGCGCCGGTCGAGGACGCCGCCGCCCAGGAGGCCGCCGAACTCGCCCGCCGCGAGGAGGAAGCCCGCGCCCAGGTCGAGCTGATCCGCCAGCAGGAAGAAGCACTGGCCGAGCAACGCCGCCAGCGCGAGGAGCGTGAGCGCCTGGAACGCGAGGCCGCCGAACGCGCCGCCGCCGAGGCTGCCGCCGCGCGCGCTGCCGCCGAGGCCGCCGCCGCTGCCGAGGCCGCCGCCCAGGCCGCCGCGGCCGCTGCGGCCCAGCAGAGCGCCGCCGCCGTGACCACGCCGGCACCTGCCCCTGCGCCCGCCCCGGTGCCGGCACCGGCGCCTGCCGAGCCGGCCAAGCCGACCGTGCGTCTGGTCAAGGGCAACTCGGCGGACGCCGAGGAGCAGAAGCGCCTGGCCGATCTGGCCAAGCGCAAGCAGGCCGCCGAGGACGAAGCCGCCAAGATTCGCGAGATGATGAATCGCAAGGCGAAGGTCATGGTCGCCAAGAAGGAGGAGCCCAAGCCGGTCGAGCCGGTGGCTGCCGCCAACAAGGAAGGCATCAAGGGCACCATCCACAAGGCCAAGGCCGCGCCGGGCGCCCCGGGCACCACGACCACCGCCACCGCTGGCAAGCCGGGTGACAAGAAGTCGGTCAAGTCCGAGAAGCTGTCGTCGAGCTGGGCCGAGGACAAGAAGCGCGGCACGCCGGCCGGCAAGGGCCGACCCGACACCAACGCCGGTCGCGCCGGCTGGAAGGCCCCGCGTGGCGGCCGCCGCGGCGACAGCCGCGATGGCGACCGCGGCAGCAACTTCCAGATGCCTTCCGAGCCGCAGACCCAGGAAGTGCACATCCCCGAGACCATCTCGGTGGCCGACCTGGCTCACAAGATGTCGGTCAAGGCCAGCGAGGTCATCAAGAAGCTGATGCAGCTGGGCCAGATGGTCACCATCAACCAGCAGCTGGACCAGGAAACGGCCATGATCGTGGTCGAGGAAATGGGCCACAAGGCGTTTGCCGCCAAGCTGGATGATCCGGACGCCTTCCTCGAGGAAGAACACGCCGCCACCGATGGCGAAGCGCTGCCGCGCGCGCCGGTGGTCACCGTCATGGGCCACGTCGACCACGGCAAGACCTCGCTGCTGGACTACATCCGCCGCAGCCGGGTGGCCGCGGGCGAGGCCGGCGGCATCACGCAGCACATCGGCGCCTACCACGTCGAGACGCCGCGCGGTGTCGTCACCTTCCTCGACACCCCGGGTCACGAGGCCTTCTCGGCCATGCGTGCCCGCGGTGCCAAGGCCACCGACATCGTCATCCTGGTCTGTGCCGCCGACGACGGCGTGATGCCGCAGACCAAGGAAGCCATCTCCCACGCCCGTGACGCCAAGGTGCCGATCGTGGTGGCGATGACCAAGATCGACAAGCCCGAGGCCAACGTCGAGCGCGTCAAGAGCGAACTGGTGGCCGAGCAGGTCGTGCCGGAAGACTTCGGTGGCGAGAGCCCCTTCGTGGGCGTGTCGTCCAAGACCGGCCAGGGCATTGACGAACTGCTGGAGCAGGTGCTGCTGCAGGCCGAGGTGCTGGAGCTCACCGCGCCTGTGGACGCGGCCGCCAAGGGCCTGGTCGTCGAAGCGCGCCTGGACAAGGGCCGCGGCCCGGTCGCCACCGTGCTGGTGCAATCCGGCACGCTGAAGAAGGGCGATGTGGTCCTGGTGGGTTCGAGCTACGGCCGCGTGCGGGCCATGCTGGACGAGGATGGCAAGCCCACCGAGGCGGCCGGCCCGTCGATTCCTGTCGAGATCCAGGGCCTGACCGAGGTGCCGCTGGCCGGTGACGACTTCATGGTGCTGGCCGACGAGCGCCGCGCCCGTGAGATCGCCACCTTCCGCCAGGGCAAGTACCGCGACGTCAAGCTGGCCAAGCAGCAGGCCGCCAAGCTGCAGACCATCATGAACGAGATGGGCCAGGAAGCGGCGCAGGCACTGCCCCTGATCATCAAGGCGGACGTGCAGGGCTCGCAGGAGGCACTCACCCAGTCGCTGCTGAAGCTGTCCACCGCAGAGGTCAAGGTGCAGATCGTCCACGCGGCGGTCGGCGGCATCAGCGAGTCGGACGTCAACCTGGCGGTCGCCTCCAAGGCCATCATCATCGGCTTCAACACCCGTGCGGACGCCAATGCACGCAAGGTGGCCGAGCACAACGGCGTGGACATCCGCTACTACAACATCATCTACGACGCCGTGGACGAGGTGAAGGCGGCGATGGGCGGCATGCTGGCGCCGGAGCAGAAGGAAGAGGCGCTGGGTACGGCGGAGATCCGCAAGGTCTTCGTGGCCTCGAAGATCGGCACCGTGGCCGGCTCGATGGTCACCTCGGGCCTGGTCCGCCGCAACGCCAAGTTCCGTCTGCTGCGCGACAACATCGTCATCTACACCGGCGAGGTGGAATCGGTGCGTCGCGAGAAGGATGACGTGAAGGAAGTCAAGGAAGGCTTCGAGTGCGGTATCAAGCTGCGCAACTACAACGACATCCACGAAGGCGACGTGCTGGAGATCTACGAAATCAAGGAGATCGCCCGCACGCTGTAAGCCGGCGGACAGGACGCCCCGCGTTCAACCCCGCCGCCTGCGGCGGGGTTTTTGCTTGAGGCGACCGATGGTCAGGAGCATCCCATGCGACACAAGCGCAGCATTCCCAATCGCAGTTTCCGCGTCGCTGACCAGATCCAGCGCGACGTGGCCGAGCTCATCCGCGAGCTCAAGGATCCGCGCATCGGCATGGTCACGATCAGCGGCGTCGACGTCACGCCCGACTACGCCCACGCCACGGTGCGCTTCACGCTGCTGGTAGGCAGCCCCGAGGCCACCGAAGAGGCCTTGAACGAGGCGGCCGGCTTCGTGCGCAACGGCCTGTTCAAGCGCCTGCAGATCCACACCGTGCCGACGCTGCATTTCAAGTTCGACCAGACCACCGAGCGGGCGGCCGAACTCAATGCGCTGATCCAGCGCGCCAACGCCACCCGCGCCAAGGACGAATGAGCCTGTGAACGCGCCCTTGCGTCCCCGCGTGCCGCGCCGTGCCCTGCATGGCGTGCTGCTGCTGGACAAGCCGGTGGGCCTGTCCAGCAACGACGCGCTGCAGAAAGCCAAGCGCCTGATGCGGGCCGAGAAGGCCGGCCACACCGGCACGCTGGACCTGCTGGCCAGCGGCCTGCTGCCGCTGTGCTTTGGCGCGGCCACCAAGTTCTCGCAGGCCAGCCTGGACGCCGACAAGCGCTACACCGCCACGCTGCGCCTGGGCCAGACCCGCGCCGGCGGCGACCTGGAAGGCGAGGTGCTGCGCGAGCGCCCGGTGGCCGTGGACCTGGCGGCGATCCAAACCGCCTGCGCCCGCTTCACCGGCCCGATCGCCCAGGTGCCACCGATGCACTCGGCACTGAAGAAGGACGGCAAGGCGCTGTACGAGTACGCCCGCGCCGGCATCGAGGTCGAGCGCACGCCGCGCCAGGTCACGATCCATGCGATCGACACCCTCGCCTGGACGCCCGAGCAGCACACCCTGGTGCTGGACGTGCGCTGCTCCAAGGGCACCTACATCCGCACGCTGGCCGAGGACATCGGCGAGGCGCTGGGCTGCGGCGCCCACCTGTCGGCGCTGCGCCGTACCGCCAGCGGCGGCCTGGCCCTGGCCGACGCCGTCACCCTGGAGCGCCTGGCCGAGATGACCGAGCCTGAGCGCGACGCCTGCCTGCGCCGCCCCGACAGCCTGCTCTCCGACCGCCCCGAGGTGCGCCTGCCGGCGCCCGAGGCGGCCCGATTCCTGCAAGGCCTGCGTCGCCGCACCGCGCTGGCCGATGCCGACGCCGTGCGCGTCTACGGCCCCGAACCCGCTGCCTTTCTGGGCAGCGCCCACATCACCGCCGGCGAACTCATCGCCGACCGCCTGTTGAGCCCCCCCGAGGTCCAGGCCCTGCTGCAATCCTGAGAAACCGAGGCCCCTCATGAGCCGTCAGATCCGCAACATCGCCATCATCGCCCACGTCGACCATGGCAAGACCACCATGGTCGACCAACTGCTGCGCCAGAGCGGCACCTTCGCCGAGCACGAGAAGGTCGTCGACACGGTGATGGACAGCAATGCCATCGAGCGCGAGCGTGGCATCACCATCCTGGCCAAGAACTGTGCGGTGCGCTGGAACGACACCCACATCAACATCGTCGACACCCCGGGCCACGCCGACTTCGGCGGCGAGGTCGAACGGGCCCTGTCGATGGTCGACGGCGTGCTGCTGCTGATCGATGCCCAGGAGGGCCCGATGCCGCAGACCCGTTTCGTCACCAAGAAGGCGCTGGCACTGGGCCTGCGCCCGATCGTCGTGGTCAACAAGGTCGACAAGCCGGGCGCCAACTGCGACAAGGTGATCAACGCCGCCTTCGACCTGTTCGACAAGCTGGGCGCCACCGATGAGCAGCTCGATTTCCCGGTGGTCTATGCCTCGGGCATCAATGGCTGGTCCTCACTCGAGGAAGGCCCGGCCGGCGAGGCCTGGGGCACCTCGATGGGCCCGCTGTTCGACACCATCCTGAAGCACGTGCCCGCCCACCAGGGCGACCCGGCCGCGCCGCTGCAACTGCAGATCTCGGCGCTGGACTACTCCACCTTCGTCGGCCGCATCGGCGTGGGCCGCATCAACGCCGGCACGCTGCGCCCCGCGCAGGATGTGCTGGTCATGGAAGGTCCGGACGGCAAGTCCTACAAGGGCCGCGTCAACCAGGTCCAGACCTTCCAGGGCCTGGAGCGCCAGCAGGCCACCGAGGCCGGCCCGGGCGACATCGTGCTGATCAACGGCATCGAGGACCTGGGCATCGGCGTGACCATCACCGACCCGGCCAACCCGGCGCCGCTGCCGATGCTGAAGATCGACGAGCCGACGCTGACGATGAACTTCTGCGTCAACACCAGCCCGCTGGCCGGCCGCGAAGGCAAGTACGTCACCAGCCGCCAGATCTGGGACCGGCTGCAGAAGGAGCTGCAAAGCAACGTCGCGCTGCGCGTGTCCGAGACCGACGAGGACGGCGTCTTCGAAGTGTCCGGCCGAGGCGAACTGCACCTGACCATCCTGCTGGAGAACATGCGCCGCGAGGGCTACGAACTGGCGGTCAGCAAGCCGCGCGTGGTCTTTCACGACATCGACGGCGTGCGCCACGAGCCGATCGAGCTGGTCACCGCCGACGTCGAGGAAACCCACCAGGGCGGCGTGATGCAGGCGCTGGGCGAGCGCAAGGGCGAGCTGGTCAACATGGAACCCGATGGCCGCGGCCGCGTGCGCCTGGAGTACCGCATCCCGGCGCGCGGCCTGATCGGCTTCTCCAACGAGTTCCTGAACCTGACCCGCGGCTCGGGCCTGATCAGCAACATCTTCGACGGCTACGAGCCGCACAAGGGCGAGATCGCCGGCCGCAAGAACGGCGTGCTGATCAGCATGGACGCCGGTGAGATCTTCACCTACGCGCTGGGCAAGCTCGATGACCGCGGCCGCATGTTCGTCAAGCCCAACGACCCGGTGTACGAGGGCATGATCGTCGGCATCCACAGCCGCGAGAACGACCTGGTGGTCAACGCCACCCGCACCAAGCAGCTGACCAACTTCCGCGTCAGCGGCAAGGAAGACGCGATCAAGATCACGCCGCCGATCGAGCTGACGCTGGAGTACGGCGTCGAGTTCATCGACGACGACGAACTGGTCGAGATCACGCCCAAGAGCATCCGCGTGCGCAAGCGCCACCTCAGCGAACACGACCGCAAGCGCGCCGCGCGCGAGAGCGCATGACGCACCGCCAGGCGGTGCTGACGATGCTGATCGTCACGCTGCTGTGGAGCATCGCCGGCGTCGTCACGCGCCACCTGGAAGCCGCCGCCTCGTTCGAGGTCACCTTCTGGCGCAGCGCTGCCAACGCGCTGGCGCTGGCCGTGCTGCTGGGCTGGCAGAAAGGGCTGGCCACGCTGTGGGCCGAGGTGCGTGGAGGAGGGCGGCTGCTGTGGTTGTCGGCCGCCTGCTGGACGGTGATGTTCACCTCCTTCATGCTGGCGATGACGCTGACCACCGTGGCCAATGTGCTGGTGACGATGTCGCTGGCGCCGCTGGTGACCGCGCTGATCAGCCGGGTCTGGCTGAAGCACCGGCTGCCGGTGCGCACCTGGGTGGCCATCGTGCTGGCCGGTGTCGGCATCGGCTGGATGTACGGCTCCCAGGTGGCTGGCGGCAGCCACCGCGACCTGCTGGGCACGCTGGTGGCGCTGACCGTGCCGCTGGCCGGCGGCACCATGTGGACGCTGCTGCAGCACAACGCCCAGGCCCACCCCGATGAGCACCGCGACATGACGCCGGCGGTGCTGCTGGGCTCCCTCGCTTCGGCGCTGCTGACGCTGCCGCCGGCCTGGCCGCTCACCGCCTCGGGCCATGACATCGGTCTGCTGGTGATGCTGGGCGTGGTGCAACTGGCCATTCCCTGCGTGCTGGCGGTGGCCGCCGGCCGGGTGCTGAAGGCGCCCGAGGCGGCGCTGCTGGGCTTGCTGGAAATCCTGTTTGGCGTCACCTGGACCTGGCTGGGCACCGCCGAGTCGCCCACGCCGGCGGTGATCGGTGGTGGCACCCTGGTGCTGCTGGCGCTGGCCGGCAACGAGGCCCTGGCGCTGCGCCAGCGCGCCCAGGCCTGAGAAAATCCTGCCCATGAGCACGCAACCTTCCCACGCCGTCTCGAGCGACGGCCATGTGCTGGCCGAGCGCCGCGGCGCGATCGGCCTGATCACGCTGAACCGCGCCGGTGCGCTGAATGCGCTGTCGCTGGCCATGGTGCGCGACCTGACCCAGGTGCTGCTGGACTGGCGCACCGACCCCGCCGTGGCCGGCGTGGTGGTGCGCGGCGCCGGCCGCGAGGGCAAGCCGCCGGCCTTTTGCGCCGGGGGCGACATCCGCTTCTTCCACCAGGCTGCGCTGGCAGGTGACCCGCGGCTGGAGGACTTCTTCACCGAGGAGTACGCCCTCAACCACCTGATCCACCGCTACCCCAAGCCGTACATCGCGCTGATGGACGGCATCTGCATGGGTGGCGGCATGGGCATCAGCCAGGGCGCGGCGCTGCGCGTGGTCACCGAGCACAGCAAGCTGGCCATGCCCGAGACCCACATCGGTCTGTTCCCCGACGTCGGCGGGGGCTGGTTCCTGGCCCGCTGCCCTGGGCACCTGGGCGAATACCTGGCGCTGACCGGCCAGGTGCTGGGCGCCGAGGATGCAATCGCCGCCGGCCTGGCCGACCTCCGCGTCGAGTCGGCGCGACAGGCCGAGCTGATCGATGCGCTGGCCTCGCTGAAGGACGCCACCGCCGATGGCGTGCTGGCCGCGGTGCGCCACTTCGGCACGCCGGTGGGCGCCGCCCCGCTGGACGCCCACCGCGCCGAGATCGACGCCTGCTTCAGCCGCGACTCTCTGGCCGGCATCGACGCCGCGCTGCAGGCCGCCGGCGGCGCCTTCGCCCACAGCACACGCCAGGCCCTGGCCAAGCGCTCGCCGCTGATGATGGCCGTCACGCTGGAACAGGTGCGCCGCGCGCGCCAGATGACGCTGGCCGAGGATCTGCGCCTGGAGCGCGACCTGGTGCGCCACTGCTTCTGGCTGCGCCCCGGCACCGCCAGCGAAACCGTCGAGGGCATCCGCGCGCTGGCGGTGGACAAGGACCACGCACCGCGCTGGAACCCGCCGCACATCGCCGACGTCACCCCCGAGATGGTGGCGCCGTTCTTCGACAGCCCCTGGCCCGCGCACGTGCATCCGCTGCGGGCGCTGGACTGAGGACGGCCATGCAGATCAGCGCGCACGGCGTGGCCATTGAGGTGGATGACCAGGGGCCGATGTCGGCACCGGTGGTGCTGCTGATCCAGGGCCTGGGCATGCAGCTCACCGACTGGCCGCAGGCCCTGGTCGATGAGCTGGTCGGCCGTGGCTGGCGCGTGCTGCGCTTTGACAACCGGGATGCCGGTCTGTCGCAGGGCTTCGACAGCGCGGCGATGAGCGGCGGCCTGGCCTACACATTGAGCGACATGGTGCGCGATGCGCTGGGCGTGCTCGACGCCATGGGCGTGCGCTGCACTCATGTGGTGGGCGCGTCGATGGGCGGCATGATCGCCCAGCGGCTGGCCGCCGCGCACCCCGAGCGCGTGGCCAGCCTCACGCTGGTGATGACCACCGCCGGCGCGCGCGGCCTGCCGGCCCCGACACCGCAGGCCCTGGCGGCGCTGGCCGCACGGCCCGACGGGCCGGCAATCGACCAGCTGGCGCAGCACATGGTGCGCAGCTTCGGCGTGCTGGGCAGCCCCGCCTACGCGCCCGAGCCGATGGCCTTCCTGGCCCATTGGCAGCGCCAGGTGCAGCGTGCCTGGCGGCCGCAGGGCACGGCACGCCAGATGGCCGCGGTGATGGCCGACGGCGACCGCACCAGCCTGCTGGCGCGCATCATCGCCCCGGTCCACATCATCCATGGCGATGCCGATCCGCTGGTGCCGGTGGCGGCCGCGGAGCACCTGGCCCGGCACCTGCCGGGGGCGACGCTGGACATCATCCCCGGCATGGGCCATGACTTCCCGCTGCCGCTGATGCCGCGCTGGGCGGCAGGCATCGCCGCCAATGCGGCGCGCGCAGGAGCCGCCCGATGAGCGTCCAGTGGTTCCCCGGCCACATGCATGCCACGCGCAAGGCGATTGCCGAGCGCATGAAGGCCGGCATCGATGTGGTCATCGAGCTGCTGGACGCGCGCCTGCCGGGCTCCAGTGCCAACCCGCTGCTGGCCGAACTGACGGCGCGCCGACCTGGCCTGAAGGTGCTGAACAAGCAGGATCTGGCCGATGCCAGCCGCACCGCCGACTGGCTGGCGCATTACAACGCCCAGCCGCAGACCCGCGCCATCGGCCTGGACGCCAGCGAGCGCGCGCCGGCCCAGCGCCTGGTGGCCGCCTGCCGGGAACTGGCGCCGCAACGCGGCGGCATGGACCGGCCGCTGCGCATCCTGATCTGCGGGGTGCCCAACGTGGGCAAGTCCACGCTGGTCAACACCCTGGCCGGCCGAAAGGCCGCCAAGACCGGCGACGAGGCCGGCATCACCAAGAACGAGCAGCGCATCACGCTCGCCGAGGACGCCTACCTGTTCGACACGCCGGGCATGCTCTGGCCCAAGATCATCGCGCCGCGCTGTGGCTTCCACCTGGCCGCCAGCGGCGCCGTGGGCCGCAATGCCTACGACGAGCAGGAGGTGGCGCTGGAACTGCTGGAATCGCTGGTCGAGGCGGGCTATGCCGCCCTGATCGCGGCGCGCTGGCGCCAGGCCGAGGTCGACGGCGTGCCCGCCGAGGACCTGCTGGAGCGCATTGGCCGCTTCCGCGGTGCCGTGCGCAGTGGCGGCGTGGTCGACCTGCAGAAGGCCGCCGAGGTGGTGCTCAACGACTTCCGCAGCGGCGCGCTGGGCCGGCTGACACTGGAGACCCCGGCGCAGATCGCCACCTGGATCGCCGAGGGCGAGGCCGAGGACGCCCGCCGCCGCGAGGAGCGCGCGGCCATCCGCGAGGAACGCGCGCGCCAGCGCCGCAAGGCCCGCAAGTGATGGATGCGTCGCTGTCGCCGTGGCGCCTGTCGGTCGCGCCAATGCTGGACTGGACCGACCGGCACTGCCGCTACTTCCACCGCCTGATCACCCGGCGCACCCGGCTGTACACCGAGATGGTCACCACCGGGGCCCTGCTGCATGGCGACCAGGCGCGTCACCTGGACTTCAACCCCGAAGAGCACCCGCTCGCGCTGCAACTGGGCGGCAGTGAGCCCGAGGACCTGGCCGCCTGCGCCCGGCTGGCCGAGCGCTGGGGCTACGACGAGGTCAACCTCAACTGCGGCTGCCCCAGCGAACGGGTGCAGCGCGGTGCCTTTGGCGCCTGCCTGATGAACGAGCCGCGGCTGGTGGCCGACGGCGTGAAGGCGATGCGTGACGCGGTGCAGCGCATCCCGGTCACGGTCAAGCACCGCATCGGTGTCGACCGCACCGAGTCCTACGACTTCGTGCGTGACTTCGTCGGCACCCTGGCCGAGGCGGGCTGCGAGGTGTTCATCGTCCACGCCCGCAACGCCTGGCTGCAGGGCCTGTCGCCCAAGGAAAACCGCGAGGTGCCGCCGCTGCGCTACGAGTTCGTCTACCGGCTCAAGCGCGACTTCCCCCACCTGACGGTGGTGCTCAATGGGGGCGTGCAGACCCACGAGCAGATCGCCGCGCACCTGGCTCAGGTCGATGGCGTGATGGTCGGCCGCGAGGCCTACCACCAGCCCTGGCTGATGGCCGACTGGGACCAGCGCTTCCTGGGCGCGCCGGACAACCCGGCCCAGGACCGCGACCAGGTCGAGGCCGCCCTGGTGGCCTACATGGCCCGCAGCGGCGTGCCCTGGTCGCACATCGCCCGCCACATGCTGGGCTTGCGCAACGGCCTGCCCGGGGCCCGCCGCTGGCGCCAGGTCTGGAGCGACCACCGCCTCAAGAGCCAGCCCGCCCAGGCGGTGTGGCAACAACTGCGTGACATGGCGCCCGCGCGCTGACACCTGGCTACCCACCGTTACAGTGCGACCCGGGCGCAGAAGGCACCATGCCGCCTGCATTGGCTCGTTGGGAGGAGCGCATGAACACCCGCATGACAGCGAGATGGCTGCCCTGGATGGGTCTGGCCAGCGTACTGGCCCTCGCCGGTTGCGGCGGCAGCCAGCCCCAGGACGAGGCGGCCACAGCGGCCGCGGCGGCCGACAAGGCCACCCGGCAATCGGTGAGTCCGCAGGGCACCAGCAGCACCAGCGCCGCCGATGCGGTGCGTCTGGCCCACCAGGCCAGTTTCGGCCCCAGCGAGGCCCTGGTGGCCGAGATCCAGGCCGCTGGCGCGGCCCCCTGGATCGAGCAGCAGATGGCGCTGGACGTCTCGCGCTACCAGCGCGGCGGCAATGACCGCATCCACACGCGCGCCAGCACGGTGCCCTTCTGCGACGCCGGTGCGCAGAAGGACAACCCGAACTGCTGGCGCGACTTCTATTCCACCGAGCCGCTGGTCTGGGATTTCTACCGCAACGCCGTGGGTCAGCCCGACCAGCTGCGCCAGCGGGTGGCGATGGCGCTGTCGCATTTCCTGGTGGTCAGCGGCCACGAGGTGTCGGGGACCTATGGGCTGCGGATCTACCAGAACAACCTGCTGTCGCTGGCCTTCGACAACTACCGCAAGCTGCTGCGGCAGGTGATCCTGTCGCCGGTGATGGGCGACTACCTGGACCACGTCAACAACGACCGCTTCGCGCCGAACGAGAACTTCGCGCGCGAGCTGCTGCAGCTGTTCTCGCTGGGCACCTGCAAGCTCGAGGCCGACGGCACGCTCAAGGGTGGCCGCTGCAAGCCGGTGTACGACAACACCATGGTGCGCAACTACGCCTATGCCCTGACCGGCTGGACCTACCCGGCCGGTGGCGCCAGCCCCTGGGGCTGCTGGCCGCAGGGGGCCAACTGCGTGTACTACGGTGGCGAGATGGTCGAGGCGCCCCGCCTGCGCGACCGCCGCTCGCGCAGCCTGCTGTCCAAGGTCAGCATCGCCGCGCAGACGCCGGCGCCGGCGGCACTGGAGCTGGTGCTCGACAGCCTGATGCGCCACCCCAACCTGGCCCCGTTCGTGGCGCGCCGCCTGATCCAGCACCTGGTGTCGAGCGACCCCGAGCCCGCCTATGTGGGCCGCGTCGCGGCGGCGTTCGAGACCGGTCGCTTCACCTACACCGACGGCAGCGGCGAGCATGTCTTCGGCACCTCCCACAAGGGCGACCTGTCGGCCACGGTGGCTGCCGTGCTGCTCGATCCGCTGGCGCGCAACGAGGCCCCGGATGCACCGCGCGCCGGTCACCTGCGCGCACCGGCCCTGCTGTTCACCGGTGCACTGCGGGCCTTCAACGGCCACACCGATGGCGAGCCCTTCAACTGGTGGTGGGGCGACACGCTGCACCAGCAGATGTTCATGTCGCCGTCGGTGTTCGGCTTCTACCCACCGGACTATCCGGTGCCGGGCACCGGCCGGGTCGGCCCCGAGTTCGGCATCCACAACACCAATGGCGCGCTGGAGCGGCTGAACGTGCTGACATGGCTGTTCGACTGGGGCGGCTCGGCGCCCAATCCGGGCATCCCGGATGCGCTGGGCACCGCGGTCGACCTGAGTGCCTTCACGCCCATGGCCGGCGGCGCCGCCACCCTGGTGGACCGCATCAGCGGGCTGCTGCTGGGGCGCACGCTGGCGAAGGAGCCGCGCAAGAAGGTGATCGACGCCGTGTCCTTCTGGACCAGCGACGTTGACAAGGACCGTTGGCGGGAACGCCGGGTGGCCACCGCGGCCTACCTGCTGCTGGCTTCGCCCGACTACCAGGTGCAGCGCTGAGGAGGGCCGCACGATGACGCACACCCATCACACCAGCCGTCGCCGCTTCCTGGGCGCCGGCAGCGCCCTGGCCGCGGCCCTGGGCACCGGCAGCCTGGCCAACCTGCTGCTGGCGCCGCGCTCGGCCTGGGCGGCCGATTACAAGGCCCTGGTCTGCATCGTGCTGTACGGCGGCAATGACGGCATGAACATGGTCGTGCCTACCGACACCGCCCGGCACGACGCCTACGCCGCCGTGCGCGGCCCGCTGGCATTGCCCCGCAGCAGCCTGGTGGCGCTGTCGGGCAGCGACTATGGGCTGCACCCGGCCATGGCACCGCTGGCGGCGCAGTGGAACAGCGGCCGGCTGGCGCCGGTGTTCAACCTGGGGCCGCTGCACGAGCCGCTGACCAAGCAACAGTACCGCGACGCGCCCGAGGGCTCGGAGACCGTGCCGGAGAGCCTGTTCTCGCACTCCGACCAGCAGATCCAGTGGGAGACCGGCACCACCGATTCTCAAACCCGCACCGGCTGGGGCGGCCGGGCCTCGCAGCTGCTGGCCACGGTCAACCCGGTGATCTCGCTGGGGGGCAACGGCCACTTCGGTGTCGAGGACCTGCGCATGCCGCTGGTGCTGCCGGGTCCGGGGGCCGGTTTCGGCGCCTACGGCCTGCGGCCCGAGGACCAGACGTGGGAGCCCAACCGGCTGCGCAAGGCGGCGATCGATGCGCTGTATGCGGCGCCCCAGGCGCTGGAACTGGGCAGCGCCTTCGCCACCCAGCAGCGCAGCGCCTTCGATGTGTCGGGCCGCCTGGCCGGCCTCGTGGGCATCCGCCCGGGCGATGCCGACGCGATCCCGCAGATCGACACCGCGTTCGCGCCGCTGATCAACGGCGGCGCGGTGCAGGGACAGCTGGGGCCGCAGCTCTACCAGGCCGCCAAGCTCATCGCCGCGAACGCGGTGGTGCAGGGCAACCGGCAGATGTTCTTTGCCCAGATGGGGGGCTTCGACAACCACCTGAACCAGGTCGGCGGCAGCGCCACCGAGGGCACGCATGCGGCGCTGCTGGGCGATCTGGCGCTGGCCTTGTCCTGCTTCCAGAACGCCCTGGTGGCGCTGGGCCTGGCGACGCAGGTGACCACCTTCACCCAGAGCGACTTCGGCCGCACCTTCGCGCCCAACGAGACGCGGGGCACCGACCATGCCTGGGGCAACCACCAGCTGGTGCTGGGCGGTGCGGTGCGTGGCGGGCAGACCTACGGCACCTACCCGACGCTGCAACTGGGCGGCCCGGACGACGTGGGGCTGGACGCCTGGGAGCTGCAGGGCCGCTGGATCCCGAGCAGCTCGGTCGACCAGTACGCCGCCACCTTGCTGGGCTGGTTCGGCGTGGCCGACGCCGACCTGGGCGGCGTGCTGCCCAACCTGGTGAACTTCGGGAGCCGACGCAGCCTGGGCTTCGTCTGATCAGGCGCGGGCCGGCCAGGTGGCCAGCAGCAGACCGGCCAGCGCCAGCGCCAGCGCGCCCACCTGGGCCAGACCCAGCGATTCGCCCAGGAAGAGCACGCCCACCGCGGTGGCGCTGAGCGGCAGCAGCACCGAGAACACACCGGCGCGCGGTGCCGGCACCTCGCGCAGCCCGCGCATCCACAGCCAGACCGTGACCACGCTGGCCGCCAAGGCGTAGAACACCAGCAGGGTCCAGGTCGGCAGGGCCACCGCGGCGAAGTCGAAGGACAGGGCCTGCCACAGGCCCAGCGGCGTCACCAGCACCAGGCCCCAGAGGTTGATCAAGGCGCTGATGCGGCGTGGCGACACCCCCGCCGTCAGCCGCTTGCCGATCACCACGTAGCAGGCCTCGCAGACCGCCGCCGCCAGCAGCAGCGCGTAGCCCCACCAGGGCGCCTCGGCGGCGGTCGATGAGGCGCCGGCCAGGGCCAGCCACGCCACGCCAGCCACGGCGCAGCCAATGCCCAGGCCCACGCGGCGCCCGATCTGCTCGCCCAGGAACAGCCAGGACAGCAGTGCCACCAGCGCCGGGATGGCGGCCATCACCACACCCGCCGCCACCGCCGAGGTGGCGGCCACACCGAACAGCATGCAGATCGAGAACAGGAAGTTGCCCAGGAAGCTTTCCCAGAACAGCAGCCAGCGCTCGTGGCGGCCCAGCGGCGGCTCGCCCGGCGCGCGGCGCAGCCAGGTCAGCATCGCCAGCGCGGCGATGCCAAAGCGCAGCCAGGCCAGCAGGAAGACCGGCAGCACCGCCACCAGCAGGCGTGACAGGCCGACATAGCTGCCCACCAGCGCCATGCTGGCCGCCAGGCTGGCGTAGGCCAGCCAGGGCACCCGGCGTGTGCTCATCGCTGCGGGCGCCCCTGTGCGTCCAGCACCGTCAGCGCCACCTGCGACGAGGCCTGGCGCTTCAGCGGATCCCACTGCAGCACGAAGCCGCCCGGGTCCCAGCCGCCCAGTGATTCCAGCGCGGTCATGAAGGCCTGGCGGCTGCCGCGCGGCGGCGTGCGGCGCAGGGCTTCGATCACCAGCTGGCCGACGATCCAGGCCTCCAGCGACACATGCTCGGGCGCGGTGCTGCCCAGGCGCTGGCGGTAGGCCGCCACCACGGGGCGCGACACGTCCCCCGGCGAGGGCACGACCTGGGTGATGTTGAGCCCGGCCACCTGGGGCCCCAGCAGCGGCCCCAGCGCGCTGGAGCTGGCCAGGCTGGTGGCATAGGCGCCGCCGGCAAAGCCGCCCAGCCGCAGCCGCTTCAGGATGGCCGCGGTGGGTGCATAGGCGCACAGGAAGAGCACGGCCTGCGGTCGGGCGGCCAGGATCTGCTGGCTCACCTGCAGCACGTCGCGCTGCTCCAAGGCCACCTGGCCCGTGGAGTTGCGCTCGATGCGGGCGATCGTCAGCGGTGCCGGCAGGCCCGCCTGGCTGAGCACCGCGCGCAGGGCGTCCAGGCCCGCGTCACCGTCGGCATCCGCCTGCTGGACCACGGCCAGGTGCTGCCAGCCCATCGTGGCCAGCGTTCGCACGATCAGTCCCAGTTCGGCGCTGAGGCCGGGGCGCAGGTGGTACAGCCAGCGCGAGGGCTGTTTGCGAAGGGATTCGGCGCCGGTCAGCGGCGCGATCATCGGCACGCCCGCCTGAACCGCCACCGGCAGGCTGCGCTGGGTGGACTCGGTGCCCACATAGCCCACCAGCGCCAGCACCTGGTCCTGCTGGATCAGCGTGCGGGTGTTCTCCAGCGCCAGCGCGGGTTCGTACTGGTCGTCCAGCGACACCAGCTCGAGGCGTCGGCCCGGCAGCACCCCAGTGGCGTTGGCGGCATCCACCGCCAGCTGCAGGCCGCGCTGGACCTCGATGCCCAGGTGCTGCGCCGGCCCGCTGATCGGCACCGACTGCCCCAGGCGGATCACTTCCGGCGCCGCCTGGGCCGCGGCACCTACCGACCAGGCCGCGGCGCCCAGCAGCAGGTCGCGGCGGCGCAACGCGCCCCGCGTTGGCTGCCTGGATGCAGCCCTGTCCTGAGTGCCGCTAGAAGGCAGCGGCATAGCGCTGCAGTTCCCAGTCGCTGACATGGCGGGCGTAGCTGATCCACTCGGCCCGCTTGAGCCGGATGAAGGCCCGTGACAGCGTCTCGCCCAGGGCCTGGCAGACCACCGGGTCGGCCTCGAGGGCGTCCACGGCCTCACCCAGCGACTGCGGCAGCAGGCCAATGCCACGTGCCCGCAGCGCCGGCAGATCGAGCTGGAACAGGTCGTCGGTACAGACCGGGGGCAGCGCCGGTTGGCGGTCGATGCCGTCCAGGCCGGCGGCGATCAGCGCGGCCGTGGCCAGATAGGGGTTGGCGCTGGCATCGGGCACGCGCCACTCGAAGCGGCCGGGCAGGGTGCGCACCAGCGCCGAGCGGTTGTTGGGCCCATGGGCGATGTAGGCCGGCGCCCAGCTGGTGCCCGACAGGCTTTCGCCCACCACCAGTCGCTTGTAGCTGTTGACCGTGGGGGCGGCCAGCGCACACAGCGCCGGCGCGTGCGCCAGCACGCCGGCGGCGAAGTGGCGACCCAGCACCGACAGGTCCTCACCGGCCTCATGGGGCTTGAACAGGCACTCGCCGGCCGCATCCCACAGCGACACATGGAAGTGCAGGCCGCTGCCCGGCTGGTTGGCGAAGGGCTTGGGCATCATCGAGAAAACCATGCCGTGCGCCTCGGCCAGCGCATGGGCGGCCAGCTTGAAGCCCATCAGGTGGTCGGCACTGGCCAGCGCCTCATCGAAGGCGAAGTTCAGCTCGTACTGGCCATGGGCATCCTCGTGGTCGATCTGCAGCACGGTCAGGCCCCAGGCCTCCAGCACGCCGCGCAGCGCGTGCAGGAAGCCGGCCTGGCGCGGCAGCGACTTCAGGTCGTAGCTGGGCTTGTCCAGCCGGTCGTGGTCGTCCACCGGCACGAAGCGGCCGCCTTCTCGGCGCAGCAGGAAGAACTCGGGCTCGATGCCGGTCTTCAGCGTCCAGCCGCGCTCGGCCAGGCGGGCGGTGGCCCGGCGCAGGACGTGGCGCGGGCAGGCGTCGAAGGGCTGACCGGCAACGAAGCCGTCGCAGACCACCCGCGCATAGCCCGGCTGCCAGGGCATGGGGGTGATGCGGCGCTGGTCGCCGCGCGCGTAGTACTCGGCGCGCGCGCCGGTGCGCGGCAGGTCGGTGCCCCAGATCGACGGGCCGGCGAAGCCGGCGCCGGTGGCGAGCAGCTCGCCCAGCTGGTGCAGCGGCACGTATTTGCCCTTGGCCACCCCGTGCAGGTCGGTGAACTGGGCGAGCAGGGTGTGCACGCCCTGCGCGGCAAGCTGCTCGCGCAGGGTGGCCACGTCGGTTCGGGCGTCAGTCAATGCGGATCCAGGTGGTCTTCAGCTCGGTGTACTTGTCGAAGGCGTGCAGCGACTTGTCGCGGCCGTTGCCGCTCTGCTTGTAGCCGCCGAAGGGCACGGTGATGTCGTCCTCGTCGTACTGGTTGACATGCACCGTGCCGGCCCGCAGGCCGCGCGCCACGCGGTGGGCGCGGTTGATGTTGTCGCTCCAGACGCTGGCCTGCAGGCCGTAGGCCGAGCCGTTGGCCAGCGCCAGGGCCTCGGCCTCGTCCTGGAAGCGGATCACGCTCATCACCGGGCCGAAGATCTCCTCGCGGGCGATCTTCATGTCGTTGCGGATGCCGTCGAACACGGTGGGCTCGACGTAGTAGCCGCCGGTCTCGGCGCGGGCCTGGCGCCCGCCGGTGACGCAGCGGCCCCCTTCGGCGTGGCCGGCATCGATGTAGCCCAGCACGGTCTTGAGCTGGGTCTCGTCGACCAGCGCGCCCAGCTCGGTGGCCGGGTTCAGCGGGTCGCCCGGGGCGTACTTGGGCGCCTCGGCGGCGACCAGCCGGACGAACTCGTCCGCCACCGAGGCCTGCACCAGCACGCGCGACGGTGCGTTGCAGCTTTCGCCCTGGTTGAAGAACATGCTGCCGGCCACGGTGCGGGCGGCGCGGGCCAGGTCCTTGAAGTCGTCGAAGACCACGAAGGCCGACTTGCCGCCCAGCTCGTTGTAGACCCGCTTGAGGTTGGAGCGGCCGGCGTAGTCCAGCATGCGCCGGCCCACGCGGGTGGAGCCGGTGAAGCCGATCGCGTCGACCTCCATGTGCAGCGCCAGCGCTTCGCCGGCCTCGTGACCGAAGCCAGGCACGACGTTGAAGACGCCCGGCGGAATGCCGGCCTCGATCGCCAGTTCGGCCAGGCGCAGCGCGGTGTAGGGGCTCTTCTCGCTGGGCTTGAGCACCACCGAGTTGCCGGCCGCCAGCGCCGGGCCCAGCTTCCAGGCGGCCATGATCATCGGGTAGTTCCAGGGCACGATCGCGCCGATCACGCCCATGGCTTCGCGGGTGATCAGGGCCAGCGCGCTGTCGGGCGTGGGGGCGATCTCGTCGTAGATCTTGTCCACCGCCTCGGCGTACCAGGCGATGCAGCGGGCGGTGGAAGGCACGTCGACCGACAGCGAATACTGGATGGGCTTGCCCATGTCCAGGGTTTCGAGCAGCGCCAGCTCTTCCTTGGCCGCCAGGATCTTGTCGGCAAAGCGCTGCAGGATCTTCTTGCGCACGGCCGGCGCCTTGCCGGCCCAGCGGCGGTCGTCGAACGCGGCGCGGGCGGCCAGCACCGCGGCGTCGATGTCGGCGGCCTGGCCGCGTGCCACCGCACCGAGCAGCCGGTTGTCGATCGGGGAATGCTTGGCGAAGGTCTGGCCGTCGGCGGCGTCGACGCGCTTGCCGTCGATCAGCGCGCGGCCATCGGGCCGGAGGTCGGCGGCGCGCGCCGCCCAGTCGATCGTGCTCATGGGAAGTCTCGGTTCTGGAAACGAAACGGCCGCGCGAACCGGTCAGCCCGCGCGGCCGGCAGGGGCAGGGTCAGAAAGCGACCACCACCGATGCCGCCAGCATGTTGTTGGTCTTCTTGAGGGCGCCGGTCTTGACGTCTTCGAACACAGCGCGGTCAGCACCGTCGAGGCGGTACTCCAGCTTCAGCGTGGTGCTGGTGTCGAACAGGTACTTCAGACCGGTGGTGACCGCCCAGCGGTTGGCGCCACGGTTGGGATCGGCGGGGTTGGCGCCGATGCCGTTGCGGCCGTCGAAGGTGGTCGGGTTGTCGTTGGCGTCCACGAAGCCGGTGTAGCCGAACAGGCCGCCACCGTTCTTGGTGTTGCGGATGTAGTCGGCGCGGATCAGGCCCTGCAGGCGCGGGTCGAACAGGTAGCCGGCCAGGCCGGACAGGCCCCACCACTGGCTGTCACCCCCGTTGGTGGCGGCGCCCTTCTGGCGGCCGAAGCTGGCCTGGCCCTGCAGCGTGATGTCGCCGCGGGTGAAGTAGCCATCGACTTCGAGCAGCTGGGCCATCGACGGCAAGCCGGTGTTGAAGTTGGTGGCCCGGCCCACCAGTGCGGCGGCGCCCCAGCCGGCGAACTCGCCCTTGGCGTAGTCGACGCGCGCGGCGATCACCGGCCGCTTGTCGCCGCTGTCCTTGATGGTCTTGTTGACGTTGCCCAAGGCCCAGCGGATCCACCACTTGCCGTCCTTGATGTCCATGCCGACACCGGTGTAGTTGGTGGGCAGCGTGAAGTCATACAGCAGGTTGTGCGAGGTCAGCGGGTTCAGCGTGGGCTGCTGGTACTCGTAGCCCGACCAGTCGGCGATCTGGCCCACCAGCAGGCGGGTCTGCAGGTCGCCCAGCGGGATCGACACCGTGGCTTCCTGGACGATCGATTGGCCATCGACGACCGCGCCGGTGCCGCGGTTGGGCGCCAGCGTGAGCTTCCAGATCACGCCGCTGTCGGTTTCCTTGGTCAGGTCCAGCACCGCGGCACCCATGTAGGAGGTGTCGTAGTTGTAGCCGTCGCCCTGCTGGTTCAGGAACTGCACGCCGGCGCGGTTCTGGCGCTGGTTGTAGACGAAGGTGGGCTCGATGTAGCCCGAGATCTTCAGGCCCTTGTAGCCCTGGTCGGTGAAGTTGTCCTGGATGGCCTCGGTCTTGACCGCGATGCGGTTGAACTCGGCGGCCTGCTCAGGCGTCATGCCCCACTGGGGCTTGGTGGCGGCGGCGCCGTCAAGCTTCTTCTCGAGGTGGGCCACGCGCTCCTTCAGGGCGCGCAGCTCCTTGAGCAGCTCTTCATTGGACTGCGCGGCCACCGGGAATGCGGCGGACACGGCCAGGGCGAGGAGGGTCGGACGCAGCAACAAGCTCATGGAGGGTTCCTTCTGGCTGGGGTTGTCTCTGTGGTGGTGTTCAGTGGCGGGCCGCTTCGGCCATCTCGCGCTGGCGCTTGCGCTCGGCATTGGCGATCGCGTAGCTCGCGAGCACGGTGCCGATGGCAACGACCAGCACGATCAGCGTGGCGATCGCGTTGACGCTGGGGTTCAGGCCCAGACGGGCCCGGGAGAAGATGACGAGCGGCATCGTCGTGGAGCCGGGGCCGGACAGGAAGGCCGACAGCACGACGTCGTCGAGCGACAGGGTGAAAGTAAGCAGCCAGGCCGACATCAGCGACTGGGCGATCATCGGCAGCGTGACCAGGAAGAAGACCTGGCGCGGACGCGCACCCAGGTCCATCGCGGCTTCCTCGAGCTGCGGGTTGAGCTCCTGCAGCCGGGCCTGCACCACCACCGTGGCGTAGGCCATGCCCAGCAGCAGGTGGCCCATCCAGATGGTCAGCGCGCCGCGCTCCGGGAAGCCCAGCGCGCGCTGCACCGACACCATCATCAGCAGCAGCGACAGGCCCACCACCACCTCGGGCATCACCAGCGGCGCATTGACCATGCCCGAGAACACGGTGCGGCCGAAGAAGCGCTTGTACTTGACCAGCGCGAAGGCCGCGAAGGTGCCCAGCACGACCGAGCCGCAGGCGGTGAAGAAGGCGATCTTCACCGACAGCCACAGGCCGGTGAGCATCTCCTGGTCGTCCAGCAGGGCCGCATACCACTTCAGCGTGAAGCCGCGCCAGACGTTGGCCACCGGCGAGTCGTTGAAGGAGTACAGGATCAGGGCGATGATCGGCAGGTACAGGAACAGGTAGCCACCGGCCAGCCAGCCCTTGCCGAAGCGGCGGTTGAAGTTGGGGGTCAAGCGCATGTCAGCGGTTCTCCTGCGCTTCGGCCTGGTACTTGTTGAAGATGGCCAGTGGCACGATGATCAGCAGGATCATCACCACGGCCACGCTGGAAGCCATCGGCCAGTCGTTGTTCGAGAAGAACTCGTCCCAGACCACGCGGCCGATCATCAGTGTTTCAGGGCCGCCCAGCAGCTCGGGGATCACGAACTCGCCGACGCAGGGAATGAAGACCAGCATCGAGCCGGCGATGATGCCGGCCTTGGACAGTGGCACCGTGATGCGCCAGAAGCCCTGCCAGGGCGTGGCGCCCAGGTCGGCCGCGGCTTCCAGCAGGCGCAGGTCCATCTTGGCCAGGTTGGAGTACAGCGGCAGGATCATGAAGGGCAGGTAGGTGTAGGTCATGCCCAGCACCAGCGAGAACGGCGTGTTCATGAACTTGCCTGGCGCGCTGATCAGGCCGCCGGCCACCAGCAACTGGTCCACGCCGGTGACGATCAGCAGGTCGGACACCCAGCCGTGTTCAGACAGCAGGGCCTTCCAGGAGTACACCCGCAGCAGGAAGCTGGTCCAGAAGGGCAGCATCACCAGCATCAGCAGGGTGGGCTGGATCGTGGGCTTGGCGCGCGCCATGAAGTAGGCGAACGGGTAGCCGATCAGCAGGCACAGCAGGGTGGTCACCGCCGCGTACTTCAGGCTGGCGATGTAGGTCAGGAAGTAGAGGTCGTCGCTGGCGATGAACTGGTAGTTGGTGAACTTCAGCGTCAGCGCGAGCACCCCTTCCTTCCAGGTCAGCACGTCCTTGAAGGTCACCGTCTCCATCTCGGAGACGCTGATCTTGGCCAGGATCAGGAAGGGGAACAGGAAGAACAGCAGCAGCCAGCCGTAGGGCAGGGCGATGACGCCGGTGCGGCCGGTGAACAGGCGCTGCAGGCGCCGGACCAGGGCTTTCATGGCTGCGTCCTCATTGGGTCAGCACCACGTGGGCCGAGCGCGACCAGTGCGCCCAGACGCTGTCGCCCCAGGTCAGCTCGTCGTCGCGCTGGCGCACGGTGTTGGCCTGGCTGACCTTGAGCATGGCGCCACTGGCCAGCTTGACGCGGTAGACGGTGAAGCTGCCGAAGTAGGA
The DNA here is from genome assembly GCF_018069845.1 of Ideonella alba. Lineage (NCBI taxonomy): Bacteria > Pseudomonadati > Pseudomonadota > Betaproteobacteria > Burkholderiales > Sphaerotilaceae > Ideonella > Ideonella alba. The sequence goes on along the minus strand of NZ_JAGQDD010000006.1, from coordinate 196,837 downwards.
CATCTCCTCGATCGTGCCCCGCACGGTGTTGTAGTCATCGGCCGGCTTGTGGCGGGACAGGTGGATCTTCTCGGGCCGCAGCGCCACCGTGACCGGCATGCCCTGGGTGCCGGTGATGCCGTGGCCGACGAAGTGCTTGCAGTCGTCGCAGCCGATGACCACGTGGTCGGCGTAGTCCTCGTCCAGCGTGCCTTCCATGAGGTTGACGTTGCCGATGAAGTCGGCCACGAATCGGGTCTGCGGGGTCTCGTAGACCTCGGAGGGCGAGCCCACCTGCAGGAAGCGGCCTTCACTCATCACCGCCACGCGCGAGGCCATGGTCATCGCCTCTTCCTGGTCATGGGTCACCATCACGCAGGTCACGCCGACCTGCTCGATGATGTTGACCAGCTCGATCTGGGTCTGCTCGCGCAGCTTCTTGTCCAGCGCCCCCAGGGGCTCGTCCAGCAGCAGCAGCTGCGGCTGCTTGGCCAGGCTGCGCGCCAGCGCCACGCGCTGCTGCTGACCGCCCGAGAGCTGGTGCGGCTTGCGCTTGGCGAACTTGCCCAGCTGCACCAGCTTGAGCATGGCATCCACCCGCGCGGCCACCTCGTCCTTGGGCAGGCCGTCGCGCCGCAGCCCGAAGGCGATGTTGTCCCACACCGTCAGGTGCGGGAACAGCGCGTAGGACTGGAACATCATGTTCAGCGGCCGCTCATACGGCGGCAGCCCGGCCAGGTCCTGGCCGTTGAGGATGATGCGACCGGAGGTGGGGGTCTCGAAACCCGCCAGCATGCGCAGCAGCGTGGTCTTCCCGCAGCCCGACGAGCCGAGCAGGGCGAAGATCTCGCCCTTGGCGATGTCGAGGCTGACATGGTTGACGGCCTTGTAGCCGCTGAAGTCCTTGACCACATCCTGGATCTGGAGGAAGTGGGCGTCGGCGCTGTTGCTGGCGGGAGAGGGACTCATGGTGTTCCGGTCGCGAGGCCTCAGAGGCCGGTCTTGAACGAGGTGAAGGTGCGCGTCATCAGCCGGCGCAGGTCGTTGTTCAACGAGTCCGGCGGCACCATCTTCTTCATGTCCTCGTCCGACAGGAACACGGTCGGGTTCGACGCCACTTCAGGCTTCACGAACTTCTTCGATTCCTTGTTCGGGTTGGCGTAGAACACCTTGTTGGTCAGCTGCGCATGCACCTCGGGGCGCAGCACGTAGTTGATCCACTTGTGGGCATTGCCCGGGTGCGCCGCATCGGCGGGGATGACCATCACGTCGAAGAACAGCAGACCGCCGGTCTTCGGGATCAGGGCCTGGATGTTCTGGCCGGTCTTGCCATCGATCGCGCGCTGACGGGCGATGTTGATGTCACCCGACCAGCCCAGCGCCAGGCAGATCGAGCCGTTGGCCATGTCGTTGATGTAGCCCGAGGAGCTGAACAGGGTGACGCTGGGGCGCACCGACTTCAGCAGCTGCGCCGCCGCGGCGTAGTCGGACGGGTTCTTGCTGAACGAGGGCTTGCCCAGGTAGTGCAGCGCGGCCGGCACGATCTCGGAGGCCGAGTCCAGGAAGGATACGCCGCAGGACTTCATCTTCGAGATGTACTCGGGCTTGAAGACCAGGTCCCAGGCGTTCTCGGGCATGGGCGTGCTGCCCAGCGCCGCCTTGACCTTGTCGACGTTGATGCCCACGGTGGTGAAGCCCCAGAGCCAGTCGACCAGGTAGTCATTGGTCGGGTCCATGGCCTGCAGCTGCTTGAGCACCGCCGGGTCCAGGTTCTTCCAGTTGGGGATCTGGCTCTTGTCGAGCTTGCGCAGCAGGCCGCCGTCGATCTGCAGCTTGGCCCAGTTGGACGAGGGCACGACGATGTCGTAGCCGGTCTTGCCCGCCACCAGCTTGGCGTGGACGATCTCATTGTTGTCGAAGTTGTCGTACCGGACCTTGATGCCGGTTTCCTTCTCGAAGTTCTTGATCGTGTCTTCGGCGATGTAGTCGGACCAGTTGTAGATGTTGAGGACCTTCTCCTCTTCCTGTGCGAAGGCCTGACCGGCTGCGAGCAGCAGGCTGGCGCTGGCCAGGGCGAGGACCGAGCGGACGGATCTGAACTTCATGGTGGTGAGACCTCCGGGGTGGCTTGGGGTAGGGGAGTGACAGTGGCGGTCCTCAGCGGAGGCTGGCGGATCGCGCCCATTCAGCGGACGAGTCTAGGTGGCGGTTGACCAAGGCTGCAACGGGGGTTGCGAGGGCTGTCGGGCGTCCACCACGGGGGCGGCACCCGACCACGCTCACAGCCAGCCCTGGCGGGTGGCGTCGGCCAGCGTCAGGTCCAGGCACTTGCGCACCAGGGCCATCAGCTCGTCGATCTGCGCGCGCGACATGACCAGCGGCGGTGCAATGATCATGCGGTCGCCGACGGCACGCATGATCAGGCCGTTACCGAAGCAGTGGCCGCGGCAGACCATGCCCACTTCCAGCTCCGACGGGAAGAGCGTGCCCTTCGCCTTGTCCTTGACCAGCAGCAATCCCGCCATCATCCCGCAGTGATCGACATCGCCCACCAGCGGGTGATCCCGCAGCGACTCGAACTGCTCAGCAAGATACGGGCCCACGTTGTCGCGCACATGCTCGACCAGGCCCAGTTGCTGGATCAGCTTGATGTTGGCCACCGCCACCGCCGCCGCCACCGGATGACCCGAGTAGGTGAAGCCGTGGTTGAAGTCGCCGCCCTGTTCGATCAGCACCTTGGCCACGCGGTCGCCCACCATCACGCCGCCCAGCGGGATGTAGCCCGAGGTCACGCCCTTGGCGAAGGTCATCAGGTCGGGCTTTGAGCCCATGGTCTGGCTGCCGAACCAGTTGCCGGTGCGGCCGAAACCGCAGATCACCTCGTCGGAGACCAGCAGGATGCCGTACTGGTCGCAGATGCGCTGGATCTCGGGCCAGTAGGTCTCGGGCGGCACGATCACGCCGCCGGCGCCCTGCACCGGCTCGCCGATGAAGGCGGCCACTTTCTCGGGGCCGACCTCCAGGATCTTGGCCTCCAGCCAGCTGGCGGCCACCTTGCCGAAGTCGGCGCGGCTCATGTCGCGGCCGTTCTCGTACCAGTAGGGCTGGTCGATGTGGACGATGCCGGGAATCGGCAGGCCGCCCTGGGCGTGCATGTAGCTCATGCCGCCCAGCGAGGCACCGGCCATCGTGGAGCCGTGGTAGCCGTTCTTGCGGCTGATGATCACGTGGCGCTCGGGCTGGCCCAGGATGTCCCAGTAACGGCGGACCATGCGCACGATGGTGTCGTTGCCCTCGGAGCCCGAGCCGGTGAAGAACACATGCTCGAAGCCGGGCGGCGAGACCTGCGCCAGCAACTCGGCCAGTTCGATCGACGGCGGCGTGGCGGTCTGGAAGAAGGCGTTGTAGAAGGGCAGCTCCTTCATCTGGCGCGTGGCGGCGTCGATCAGGGCCTGCTGGCCGTAGCCGACGTTGACGCACCACAGGCCGCTCATCGCGTCGAGGATCTTGTGGCCCTCGCTGTCCCAGATGTAGATGCCCTCGGCCTTGGTGATGATCCGAGAGCCCTTCTTGTTCAGGCTGCCGAAGTCGGTGAAGGGGTGCAGGAAGTGCTTGGAGTCGGCCTGCTGCCACTCGCGGGTGCTGCGCTTGGTCGCCACGGCGGGCGCCTGGATGACGATGTTGTCTTGCATGGTGTTGCTCTCGAATCAGGTCGGCAGGTCAGACGTGCAGAAGGAGGTGCTCGCGCTCCCACGGCGAGATCACCTTCATGAACTCGGCGTGCTCGATCTCCTTGACCTCGGTGTAGACGGTGACGAAGGACTCGCCCAGCACGCTGGCCAGGTCCTTCTCGTTGCGCAGCAGGTTCAGCGCTTCGCCCAGGCTGCGCGGCAGCTGGTACTCGCCCAGGTAGGCGTCGCCCTTGCACTCGGGCGTGGGGGCGACCTTGTTCTTGATACCCAGGTAGCCGCAGGCCAGGGTGGCGGCCAGCGCGACGTAGGGGTTGGCGTCGGCGCCGATCACGCGGTTCTCGATGCGCCGGGCCTGGGGCGAGGCCAGCGGGCTGCGGATGCCCACGGTGCGGTTGTCGGTGCCCCACTGGATGTTGATCGGCGCGGCAGTGAAGCGGGCGAGGCGGCGGTAGCTGTTCACATAGGGCGCGAACAGCGCCATGGCCGCCGGGATGTACTTCTGCAGGCCGCCGATGTACCAGTAGAACTCGTCGCTGGGGCTGCCGTCTTCCTTGCTGAAGATGTTGCGGCCGGTCGCCTTGTTGACCACCGACTGGTGGATGTGCATGGCGCTGCCCGGCTCACCGGCGATCGGCTTGGCCATGAAGGTGGCGAACATGTCGTGGCGCAGCGCGGCTTCGCGCACCGTGCGCTTGAAGAAGAAGACCTCGTCGGCCAGGCCCAGCGGGTGGGCGTGGAAGAAGTTAATCTCCATCTGGCCGGCACCGATCTCGTGGATCAGGGTGTCGACGTTGAGCTCCATCTTGTCGCAGTAGTCGTAGACGTCCTCGAACAGCGGATCGAACTCGTTGACCGCGTCGATCGAGTAGGCCTGGCGGGAGGTCTCGGAGCGACCGCTGCGGCCGATCGGCGGCTTGAGCGGCATGTCGGGGTCGGTGTTGCGGGCGACGAGGTAGAACTCGAGCTCGGGCGCCACCACCGGATCCCAGCCTTCGGCGGCGAACAGGTCGCAGACGCGGCGCAGCACGGAGCGGGGCGCGAAGGGCACCAGCTGGCCGTCGCGGTCGTAGCAGTCGTGGATCACCTGGGCGGTGGGGTCCACGGCCCAGGGCACCAGCCGCACCGAGGCCGGATCGGGCCGCAGGTGCATGTCGTGGTCCATCGGGCTGATGACGTCGTAGTAGGGTCCTTCCTCGGGGAATTCGCCGGTCACGCCCATGGCCACGACGGCCTCGGGCAGCCGCATGCCGCGGTCCTCGGTGAATTTCTCGCGCGGCAGGATCTTGCCGCGGGCCACGCCGGTGAGGTCGGGCACAAGGCACTCGATCTCGGTGACGCGGTGTTCATTGAGCCAATGTTCAAGCTCGTGGAAATTGAAGAGTTCTTTGCTGGCCATGTCGGCACCTGGATGGTTTCGCGCGCGGGTTGGGTGTGCTCCCCGCTGGGGGGAGCGCCGGGCCGCGCGGGCCCCGGCGTGTTCAGAGCGTCAGTTGCGGGCTGGCTGAGGGGCCCGGTGGCGGTCGCGGTAGGCGCGGCAGGCCTGGCCGAAGGCGCCCAGCATCGCGATCGACTGCGGGTTGTCGGCGGCCAGCCACTCGGGGTGCCATTGCACGCACAGGCTGAAGCCCGGCGCGCTGGCCACCGAGAAGGCTTCCACCAGGCCGTCGGGCGCACGCGCTTCGACGCGCAGCCCATCGGCCAGGCGATTGACCGCCTGGCCATGGACCGAGTTGACGCTGAACTGCGTGCCGGCGCCGAACAGGCCAGCCAGGTGGCCGCCCGGCTGCACCGTCACCGGGTGGGCGGCGCCATAGGCCTCGGCCGCGGGCGCGCCCTCGCGGGGGCGGTGGTCGTCGTGGCCGTCCACCTCATGCACCGCCTGGTGCAGCGAGCCACCCAGGGCCACATTGGTTTCCTGGGTGCCGCGGCAGATGCCGAACAGCGGAATGCCACGCGCCAGTGCGCGGCGGATCAGCGGCAGGGTCCAGCCGTCGCGCAGCGGATCCAGCGGCAGCGACGGGTCATGGACCTCCTCGCCGAAGTGGCTGGGGTGCACGTTGCTGGGCGAGCCGGTCAGCAGCACGCCATCGGCCATGTCCAGCAGGGCGTCGATCTCGGCGGCCTCGGCGGCCGGCACGACCAGCGGCAGGGCGCCGGCCAGGCGGACCGCGTCGATGTACTTCTTGCCGGCGATGTGGAACGGGTGCTCGCCCAGCATGCGGTTGCAGGCCGGCACCAGCACGACCGGCTTGGCGGCAGGGTTGTCAGGGGGCAGGGTCATGTCGTTCATCGTGCTCATCCCAACAGGTCGCGCAGACGGTACCAGGCCATGCCCAGCACCAGGGCCGGCGTGCGAAGCAGCCGACCGCCCGGGAAGGGATGGTGCTTGAGCCGGGCGAAGACGTCAAAGCGCGAGGCATCACCGGTCATCGCCTCGGCCACCAGGCGGCCGGCCAGGCCGGTCAAGGCCAGGCCGTGTCCCGAGAAGCCTTGCAGGTAATACAGGTTGCTGCCCAGGCGGCCGAAATCGGGCGCGCGGTTCATGGTGATGTCGACAAAGCCGCCCCAGGCGAACTCGATCTTCGCGTCGCGCAGTTGCGGGAAGGTCCCGGCCATGCGCTGGTGCATGCTGGCCGCCAGGTTGGGCGGCGTCATCGTGCTGTAGCTGACGCGGCCGCCGTAGAGCATGCGGTGGTCGTTGGTGGTGCGGAAGTAGTCGAGGACGAAGTTGGTGTCGCAGACCGCCGAGCGGCTGGGCACCAGCGAGTCGGCCAGACCGCTGTCCAGGGTCTCGGTGCAGACGATGTAGGTGCCGACCGGCATGATCCGTTGTTCCAGCTGCGGGGCCACGCCCTGCAGGTAGACGTTGCCGGCCAGCAGGACCTGGCGTGCCCGCACCTGACCTTGCGCGGTGCTCAGCTGGACGACATCGCCGGGCTGCAGCGCGGTGACCGGGCTGTCTTCGTGGATGCGTACTCCCGCGGCGGCGGCGGCGCGGGCGATGCCCAGTGCGTACTTCAGCGGATGCAGGTGGCCGGAGCGCGGGTCGTGCAGACCGCTGTGGTAGCGCGGGCTGGCGATCCAGTCCTGAATGGCTGATGGGGCCACCAGCGTGAACTGCGCACCGTAAACACGCGCCATGCGCTCGGCCCAGGCGGTCAGCGCCGCGCCCTTGCCCGCCGAGGTGGCCACGCCCAGGTAGCCATCGCGCCAGTCGCAGTCGATGCCGTGCTGGGCGATGCGTTCGCGCAGCAGATCCAGCGCCTCGAGCGACATGTCCCACACACGGCGGGCGTCGTCCAGACCCAGCTGGGCTTCAATGGTCTCCTGGTCGCAGGCCAGACCGTGGATCGCCTGGCCACCGTTGCGGCCGCTGGCGCCCCAGCCCACCTGGCGGGCTTCAAGCAGCACCACCTGCCGGCCCTGCTTGGCCAGGTCCAACGCCGCGCACAGGCCGGCCAGACCGCCGCCGACGATGGCGACATCACAGTCGACCGCACCCTGCAGGGCAGGAAAGGTCTGGGTGCGCGGGGCGGTGGCAGCGTAGTAGGACTGCCGGGCAAGATCGCGGTCGACGCTCAGGAAACTCATACGTTATGCGCTAGGCAAGCCCTCTGGCGGTGATGTTCTCTATCGAGCAAGCTTCAGACCAACAAGATCATTGCCGATCAGTCTGCTGCCCCGAAAAATCGTTGGAAGGCAGTGTAGGCGTCGGCACGCGCAATGTGCTTGCGCGCCGACCCCGGAGGAACCCGGTCTGGCGCAATTTCATGCGAGGATCTGTGCGAAGATTGCACGATCATGCGAAACAGCTCCCCCAGCCTGCAATTGGATGCGATTGATCGGGCCATCCTGACCCAGCTGCAGCACAACGGAAAGCTCTCCAATGTGGAGCTGGCGCAGCGGGTCCACCTGTCGCCGTCGGCCTGTCTGCGGCGCGTGAAGCAGCTGGAGGAGGCGGGCGTGATCGCCCAGACCGTGGCGCTGCTGAACCCCAAGGCGGTGGGCCAGCACGGCACCAGCTTCACGATCATCAACCTGGAGTCGATGACCAACAGCCTGCTGGAAGCCTTCGAGCAGGCGGTGCGCGACGAGCCGCAGATCCTGGACTGCTACTACCTGACCGGCTCGAACGACTACATGATCCGCTTCACCTACCGGGATGCGGAAGACCTGGAGCGCTTCCACACCCAGGTGCTGATGCGCCTGCCCGGCGTGGAGCGGTCGAACTCGATGCTGGTGCTGCGCACCGTGAAGAAGACCACGGCGCTGCCGCTGTAGGGCCTGTTCACACCACCGGGAGTGCCTGGCGCGGCAGCCGCCGGTCGGCCTCAGCCGATGAAGGCGCGGCGCTGCTCGGCCAGGCGCCGGCCCAGACCGTCCACCTCTTCCGACAGGGCCAGGCGGGCCTGCGGGTAGATCAGCGATTCCTCCAGCGCGATGTGGTCGTGGTAGAGGGCGGTGAAGACCTCGACCCCGGCGCGCAGGGCGTCCAGGTCGTACCAACTGTAGCCATCGGCCACCGCAGAGAGCTGCAGCGCCAGCTCGCGCCAGTCTTCCTCCAGCCAGCCGTGGTCCAGCTGCAGGCGCTGGACGTGGCGCACCAGCTCCAGATCCTGGCCGCTGAGCAGCGGCGGGAACACGGTGCGCTCCTCGTCGCGGTGGTGCTCGTGCGCCTCGGTCTCGAAGAAGCGCATCACCGCGCCGGCCATCTGGCGCGCCGCCGGGTCGACGCTGTGGCGCTCCAGGTGGTCGATCAGACGGTTGAGCACCTGCAGGTGTTCGATCACCCGGGCATGGCAGGCATCAAGCGCCTCGAACGGAGCGAGGCGGGCCTGCAGCTGGCGCTGCAGTTCGGGGGTCAGGGCCTGGGCCATGGTGGGATCCTCCGGCGACGTTGCGATGGCCCATTCTTCGGGTCTGTCCGGGCGTCGCCCTTGTCCGATGTCAAAGGCCCTGGGGGCTGTCGCGCGCCGCGCCGCCCTGGTGCGTGGGCTGCACCGGCGCAGCGCAGCGCGGCACCAGCCTGGGTCGTCTGAACTACAGCCCGGCCAGGCGCCGCTGCCCGCACAACCAGGTCCACACCGCATGGGCGGCGGCGAGGCTGCTCAGCTCGGCGTGATCGTAGGGCGGCGCCACCTCGACGCAGTCCATGCCGACAAAGGGCAGCGCACACAGCTCCTCGACCAGGGTCAGCAACTGGCTGCTGCTCAGGCCGCCCGGTTCGGGCGTGCCGGTGCCCGGGGCGAAGGCCGGATCCAGGCAGTCGATGTCCAGGCTCAGGTACAGCGGCGGGCGGCCCTGCGCCTCCCAGCGCTGCCGGATGGCCTGGACCACGGGCGCCAGCGCCGCCGGACCGTCCTGGCCCCGCAGGTCGCGGGCGGTGAAGATCTGGCCGCCCTGGGTTCGGACATGGTCGCGCGCCTCCGGCACCGCGGCCGACCGGATGCCGATCTGGGTGAAGCAGACAGGGTCGACCAGGCCTTCCTGGATGGCTTCCCAGACCCAGGTGCCATGGCCGCTGGGTTCGCCGAAATGGTCTTCCCAGGTGTCGCAGTGGGCATCGAAGTGGACCACCCCCAGCGGCTGGCCGAGGTGCGCACGGTAGGCGCGCAGCAGCGGCAGCGTGACCGAGTGGTCGCCCCCCAGCCAGGCCATGCGGTGGCGCTGCAGCAGCGCCGGCAACTGCGGCATCAGCGCGGCGCGCATGCCCTCCAGGCTGGTGTTGGGCAGCGGCAGGTCGCCCGCGTCGGCCAGCACGCCGTCGAGGTCCAACCCGAACAGCGGATGGGTGCCGTCGCACAGCGTGTGGCTGGCCTGGCGGATGGCTGCCGGTGCGAAGCGGGCGCCTGGTCGGTTGGTCACGCTGCCGTCCCAGGCCAGGCCGGCCACTGCGAAAGGCGCTGCGGGCGCGGCATGGGTGCTCGGGCAGCGCAGGAAGCTGGTCTGCGCCAGGTAGGCGAATCCGGTCATGAACGCTGGGCGGGGTGTCCGCCGTGTCGGGGAGGGGTTGGAAGTGTAGGCAGCGCCTGGCGGGCGGAGCGGGGATGCGTGTTTACCATGACGAAATGACGGTTGCGCCATGTGAAATGCGGCGATGCTGCGATGCCGCAAAATTTCTCATTTCGAAAAATTGTCTTTCACACTGCGGAAGATGATGGATAAGTTGTTGTTTTTATTGAGATGAAAAAGTAGTCTTATATAAGACACAAGTGTTCGCAGGCCTGTGGCTCGGGTTAAGCTAACGCCCATCTTGATCCTCACTTCCCCCTTGCCAGGAGAGCATTGATGACCCGACTGACCCGCGAACAACAGATCGCCGCCCTCGAAAAGGACTGGGCCGAGAACCCCCGCTGGAAGCTCGTCAAGCGCGGCTACAGCGCGGCTGACGTGGTGCGCCTGCGCGGCAGCCTGCAGCCCGAGTACACGCTGGCCCAGCGTGGTGCCGAGAAGCTGTGGGAGAAGGTCAATGGCGGCGCCAAGAAGGGCTACGTCAATGCCTTCGGCGCGATCACCGCCGGTCAGGCGATGCAGCAGGCCAAGGCCGGCCTGGAGGCCGTGTACCTGTCGGGCTGGCAGGTCGCCGCCGATGGCAACACCAGCGAAACCATGTACCCCGACCAGTCGCTCTACGCGTACGACTCGGTGCCCACCATGGTCCGCCGCATCAACAACACCTTCAAGCGTGCCGACGAGATCCAGTGGAGCCGTGGCATCAACCCGGGCGACGAGCAGTTCGTCGACTACTTCCTGCCGATCGTTGCTGACGCGGAAGCCGGTTTCGGCGGCGTGCTCAACGCCTTCGAACTGATGAAGAACATGATCGCCGCGGGCGCTGCCGGCGTGCACTTCGAAGACCAGCTGGCCGCCGTCAAGAAGTGCGGCCACATGGGTGGCAAGGTGCTGGTCCCGACCCAGGAAGCCATCGAGAAGCTGATCGCCGCGCGCTTCGCCGCCGACGTCATGGGCGTGCCGACCATCGTGCTGGCCCGCACCGACGCCGAGGCCGCCAACCTGATCACCAGCGACCACGACGCCAACGACAAGCCCTTCCTGACCGGCGAGCGCACCCAGGAAGGCTTCTACCGCGTGAAGAACGGTCTGGAGCAGGCCATCAGCCGTGGCGTGGCCTACGCGCCCTACGCCGACCTGGTGTGGTGCGAGACCGGCGTGCCCGACATCGGCTTCGCCCGCGAGTTCGCGCAGGCCGTGCACGCCGCCTGCCCGGGCAAGCTGCTGAGCTACAACTGCTCGCCCTCGTTCAACTGGAAGAAGAACCTGGACGACAAGCAGATCGCCTCGTTCCAGGAAGACCTCTCGGCGCTGGGCTACAAGTACCAGTTCATCACGCTGGCCGGCATCCACATCAACTGGTACAACACCTTCCAGTTCGCCCACGACTACGCCCGCGGCGAAGGCATGAAGCACTACGTGAACCAGGTGCAGGAGCCGGAATTCGCGGCCCGCGACCGCGGCTACACCTTCGTGTCGCACCAGCAGGAAGTCGGCGCCGGCTACTTCGACGACGTGACCACCGTCATCCAGGGCGGCTCGTCCAGCGTCAAGGCGCTGACCGGCTCGACCGAGGAAGAGCAGTTCCACTGATCGATTGAAGTCGCCTGCCGACCGCAGGCGCACCCGGGCCCGGCCGCCACCAGCGGCCGGGCTTTTTTCATGGCGGACTCACAGCGAGGCGTGCAGCATCTCGCGGTACTCGTCGGCCGTGGCCACACGCGGGTTGGTGCCGTGGCAATGGTCGGCCATCGCGCCAGTGATCACGCGGTCGAACAGCTCCGGCGTCACGCCCAGCGCGCCCAGACCGCTGGGCAGGCCCAGCCGGGCGTTCAGTTCGCGCACGGCCTCGGCCAGCTCGGTGCCCTGGCTGTCACAGCCCGGCAGGCCGATGGCCTGCGCCATGCGCTGCAGACGCCGCTCGCGCTGGATGCTGTCGGCACCCGCGTTGAAGCGGATCACGGCGGGCAGGAACATCGCGTTGAGCGTGCCGTGGTGCAGGCGCGGGTTCACGCCGCCCAGGCTGTGGCTCAGGCTGTGCACTGCGCCCAGGCCCTTCTGGAAGGCCATCGCGCCCTGCATGCTGGCGCTCATCATCTGCCAGCGCGCCTCGCGGTCCTGGCCGTCGCGGGTGGCGCGCTCGATGTGGGCCCAGCCACGTGCCAGGCCGTCCAGCGCGATGCCATCGGCGGGCGGGTTCACCGCCGCGGCCATGAACGTTTCGAAGCAATGGGCCAGCGCGTCCATGCCGGTGGCAGCCGTCAATGCGGGCGGCAGGCCCAGCGTGAGTGCCGGGTCCAGCAGTGCGGCCTTGGGCAGCAGCAGCCAGCTGTGAAAGCCCAGCTTGCGGCCATCGTCGACGATGATGATGGCGCCGCGTGCCACCTCGCTGCCGGTGCCGGCGGTGGTGGGCACGGCGATCAGCGGCGCCACGCGGTCGGTGATCTTCGGGCTGCCGCCCTCGATCGTGGCGTAGGTCTTCAGCGGGCCCTCGTGGGTGGCGGCGATCGCCACGCCCTTGGCCAGGTCGATGCTTGAGCCGCCGCCCACGGCAATCAGGCCGTCGCAGCCTTCATCGCGGTACTGCGACACCGCCGCCCGGACCGCCGCCTCGGTGGGGTTGGACGGCGTGCGGTCGAACACCGCATGCGGCACCTCGCCCAGCGCGGCCAGCGCCTGGTCCAGCACACCGGCGGCGCGCACACCCGGGTCGGTGACCACCAGCGGGCGGCGGATGCCGATGCGCGCGCATTCGGCAGGCAGTTGCGCGACCACGCCGAAGTCGATGTCGATCTGGGTGAGGTACAGGATGCGGGCCATGACGGAGTTCGGGATGGAGGAGGGCACAGTATGCTCAGGCCTGCGCCCCCGTGCTCCCGAGACTTTCCTTGAGTACCCACCTGCTGACGCCGGCCATGGCCGGCATCCTGGAGCGGATCCAGCGCGCCAAGCGCCCGCCCTTCCACACGCTGTCGCCGCAAGACGCCCGGCGTGCCTATGTCGCCGGCGCCGAGGTGCTCGAGCCGCCGCGCGCGCCGCTGCCGCGGGTGGAGGATCTGCAGGTGCCCGGCGCCGGTGGGGCCCTGCTGGCCGCGCGCCTGTATGCGCCCTCGACCGAGCGGTTGCCGCTGCTGCTGTATCTGCATGGTGGCGGCTTCGTGATCGGCGGCCTGGAGACCCACGACAGCCTGTGCCGCCAGCTGGCGCTGCGCAGTGGTGGCGCGGTGCTGTCGCTGGACTACCGGCTGGCGCCGGAGCACCGCTTTCCCACCGCGGTGGACGACTGCGTCAGCGCGCTGCGCTGGCTGATCGACGAGGGCGCTGCCAGCCTGGGCCTGGACGGTACCCGCATCGCCGTCGGCGGCGACAGCGCCGGCGGGACGCTGGCCGCGGTGGCGGCGCTGCAGGCCCGCGACGCCGGCCTGCCGCTGGCCCTGCAACTGCTGATCACGCCCGGCACCACCGCGCATGCAGACACCGGCTCGCACACCCTGTTCGCCAATGGCTTTCTGCTCGATGCGGCGGCCATCGCCTGGTTCTTCGACCACTACATCGACCGCCACCACCGCAGCGACTGGCGCTTCGCCCCGCTGCTGGCCCCCGACGTGGACGGCGTGGCCCCGGCCTGCGTGTTGCTGGCCGAGTGCGACCCCCTGGTCGATGAGGGCCTGGCCTACGCCGACCGGCTGCGTCTGGCCGGCGTGCCGGTCGAGCTGGAGCTGTACCGGGGCCTGACCCATGACTTCATCAAGATGGGCCGCATCCTGAAGGAGGCCGGCCAGGCCCAGCAGGTGGCGGCCGATGCCCTGCGAAAGGCCTGGAACGCATGAAACGCGCCGATTTCCGTTATCTGGACCGCCAGCGGGTGCGCTGGGCCGAGGTGGACCTGCAGAAGATCGTCTTCAATGGCCACTACCTGATGTACATGGACACCGCGGTGGCGGGCTACTGGCGCGCGCTGGCGCTGCCCTACCACGCCACCATGGACGCCCTGGGCGGCGATCTGTACGTGCGCAAGGCGACGCTGGAGTACCACGCCTCGGCCGAGTACGACGACGCGATCGAGACCGGCATCCGCTGCGAGCAGATCGGCAACTCGTCGATGCGCTGGGTCAGCGGCGTGTTCCGCGGCGAGGAGTTGCTGGTCAGCGGCGAGCTGGTCTATGTCTTCGCTGACCCGGTGGCGAAGAAGTCGCTGCCGGTGCCGCCCGACCTGCGCCGTGTGCTGCAGGGATTCGAGGCCGGCGAGGCGATGGTCGAGGTGCGCGTGGGCACCTGGGACGAACTGGGCCGCGAGGCCGGTGCGATCCGCCAGCAGGTCTTCGTGCAGGAGCAGCGCATCCCCGCCGAGATGGAGTGGGACGCGGCCGATGCCGCCTGCCTGCATGCCGTGGCCTTCAACCGCTTCGGCCTGCCGCTGGCCACCGGGCGGCTGCTGGAGCACGTGCCCGGCGTGGCCAAGATCGGCCGCATGGCGGTGCAGCGACCGATGCGCGGCAGCCAGATCGGCCGCCACGTGCTGGATGCGCTGATGGCTGCGGCGCGCCAGCGCGGCGACCGGGAGGTGCTGCTGCATGCCCAGACCAGCGCGGCGGGCTTCTACCGGCGCGCCGGCTTCGTGCCGCGCGGGCCGGAGTTCGAGGAGGCGGGCATCGCCCACATCGAGATGGTCTGCCCGCTGTAGGGGCGCCTCCAACGACTTGGCGCGGGCGCTGGCCCGCGCGCGGCGCTCAAAGCTTGTCGGCCGGCCGCAGCAGGCTGCGCACACGGCGCTTGCGCACGGGTTCCGCCTCGGGCCGGTGTTCGGCCAGCTGGCCTTCGGCCACCGGCGACACGCGCACCGATCGTTCAGGCTCGGTGTCATCGTCCAGGCGGTACTTCGGCGGCCAGTCGTGCAAGGTGGAGTGGCGCAGCAGCGCCAGGCCGGGCCCCGACGTGAAGGTGCGCTCGAACACATGGGTGACCAGGTGCTTGGGCTGGCGCTCGGTGATCACCAGCGTGGAGCAGCGGGTGCCGTAGTGGCCATCGGGCGATCGGATGAAGGCCGAAGACAACCAGCGCTCGCGCTCGGTGCCGATGCCGGTGTCGGGCAGTTCATCGTCGGGCGCGATCTGGCGATCGGCCAGAGCCGCCATCAGGCGGCTGGCCAGGTCGTCCACCGAGGCCGCCACGTCGATCGCATCGTGCATACGCTCCTTCAGGCGCCGGACCTTGGGCCAGGGCTCATCCAGCATCCCGTTGCTGAGCCCGGCGACACCGCGCTCCAGGCGGCGCGGGCTGGCCTGCTCGCTGCTGGCCCAGAAGCTCAGGCCCTCGCGGAAATCCGCCGCCAGCAGGTTGAAGGGCTGGTGGCCCGACAGCGCCACCGACGGCCAGAACTGCTCGGGCCGCTGGTCGCCACGCAGCCAGCGCAGCACGATGCCACCGCGCGAGGGCGCCTGCGGATCGGGCGCCACCGGCTTGCGCACATTGGTGACCACGGCCAGGCGGCCCTCGGCAGTCAGGCCCAGCCAGGTGCCGCCGGCGGACAGGTCGCGCCCGCTGAGCACCGCCGGGCCGCCGCCCTCCGGTGTCCACCAGGCCAGACGCGCGGCCGGGCGCTCGAAGAACTCGTCGCGGTTGGCCGCCAGCACCAGCGGGAAGCGCCGGTGGGCGTCCAGGGCCAGGGCCACTAGGCACATGGCACGAAGACCTCGAGGTGGCGGCTGCCCGCCAGCGCGTGGCCCAGGCGTTCCTGTGCCCGGCGGGACAGCCATTCGCCCAGCGCGGCCTCGTCCTGGGCGCTGAGCGCGGGGGGCAGGTGGTAGATCTCCATCAGTGTCAGCTCGCCGGTCGCGGCGTCGGGCAGCGGGCGCTGCATCAGCTGGCCCTGCAACCCGGGGAAGGCGGCGCAGGCCTCGGCGACCAGACCGCGGGCCGCAGCCATCAACTCGGCGCTGCGCGACGGCGCCACCCGATAGTAGATGAACCAGGCGGTGCCGGGCACCGGGCCGGCCCGATCAGGCGGCATCCGCCGGCAGCGCGTAGGGCAGGGGGCGGGCGGCCAGCGCCGGGCCGTCCGGCGCGCCGTGGTGCAGCGGGGCGGACACGGCGTCGAGCTTGGTCTCCACCAGCGCGTCCCAGCCGCCGGTGGGTGCCGGCGCGGCCAGCACCACCATGCCGGCGGGCTGGCCGGGATCGGCCGCCGAGAACACCTCCTGGCCGGCGGCCATCGGGGCCTCGCCGTGCCAGAGCAGGGCGCGCCGCTTCAGCGTGCCCCGGTACTGGCTGCGCGCCACCACCTCCTGGCCCGGGTAGCAGCCCTTCTTGAAGCTCACGCCGCCCACCAGTTCCAGGTTCACCATCTGCGGCACAAAGGCCTCGGCGGTCGCGGCCGTCACCCGGGGCACGCCGCTGCAGACCTCCAGCCAGGACCACAGGCCGGCCGGCAGGGGCTCGCCCAGCGGCGGATGCTCTTCGGACAGGCCCGCCAGCCAGCGCGGCTGGCCCTGGCTGTCGGGCAGCCGCACCACCAGGCCGGTCGAGGTGGCACTGGCGCGCATCGGCTCCAGCGGCACACCTGCGGCTTGCACGCCAGCGGCCCCCAGCAGCCCCCAGACGCGCCAGGCCGGTTCGCTCAGCTGGCATTTGGCGCGCAGCACGAACATCCGCAGGCGCTTGAGCACGGCGGCCTGCAGGTCGGCGCTGCAGGCCAGCAGGTAGCCACCGCCGGGCTGACGCACGACCAGGAAGGTGGCGATCAGCCGCCCCTTGGCGGTGCAGTAGCCGGCCCAGCGGGCTTCGCCCGGCTGCATGCCCAGCACATCGTTGCTCAGCTGCCCTTGCAGGAAGCTGCCGGCATCGTCGCCGCTGGCGTGGATCAGGGCCCAGTCGTCCAGGCGCTGAACGCCGTTGGCGGGGGCGGAGGAGGTGGGCGTCGCGTTCATGCGGACGATTATCATCGCCACCCGAAATGGCCCGGTGGCGGGCTTGGAATTCGAGGCCCCGCGCCTGATGAGATGGATCCGTAATCTGCTGGCCGCACTGGCCCTGGTGGCGCTGGCCGTTGGGGGGGCGCTGGCCTGGTGGCTGCACCAGCCGCTGGCGCTGCGGCAGGCCGTGGTGGAGGTGTCGATCGAGCCCGGCACCTCGCCGCGCGAGGTGGCCCAGGCCTGGGTGGCCGCCGGCGTCGACACGAATGCCCAGGCGCTGTACTGGTGGTTCCGCAGCTCGGGGGATGCGCGGCGCATCCGCGCCGGCAGCTATGCGCTTGAGCAGCCCACCTCGCCGCGTGAACTGCTCGAGATGATGGTCCGGGGCGACCAGACGATGCAGACCGTGCGCCTGATCGAGGGCTGGAACTGGCGCCAGGTGCGCCAGGCGCTGGCCCAGGCCGAACACCTGCGCCCGGAAACCGCCGGCATGAGCGATGCCCAGGTGGCCGCCGCGCTGGGCCTGGCCACCGATTCGCCTGAAGGCCGGCTGTTCCCGGACACCTACGTCTACAGCCGCGGCGTCAGCGACCTGACGGTGCTGCGCCGCGCCCGCGAGGCGATGCAACGCCGACTGGACAGCGCCTGGGCCGAACGCATGCCCGAGCTGCCGCTGACCAGCCCGGAGGAGCTGCTGGTGCTGGCCTCGGTGGTCGAGAAGGAAACCGGTCGCGAGGCCGATCGGCCGATGGTGGCTGCGGTCTTCGTCAACCGCCTGCGCATCGGCATGCCGCTGCAGTCCGATCCCACCGTGATTTACGGCCTGGGTGAGCGCTTTGACGGCAACCTGCGCAAGGTCGACCTGCAGACCGACACGCCCTACAACAGCTACACCCGGCGCGGCCTGCCGCCCACGCCGATCGCCATGCCGGGCCTGGCCTCGCTGCGGGCGGTGGCCCGCCCCGCCGCCAGCCGGGCGCTGTACTTCGTCGCGCGCGGCGACGGCAGCAGCGTCTTCAGCGACTCCCTGAGCGACCATAATCGCGCGGTGAACGAGTTCCAGAGACGGCGCAGCCCATGAGTGGCGGTGCCCGATTCATCACCTTCGAAGGCATCGACGGCGCCGGCAAGTCCTCGCACATCGAGGCCGCCGCCGAGTGGCTGCGCGAGCGCGGCCACCAGGTGCGCCTGACGCGCGAACCCGGCGGCACGCCGCTGGCCGAGTCGCTGCGCGAGCTGTTCCTGCACCGGCCCATGGACGGCCTGACCGAGGCGCTGCTGGTGTTTGCCGCCCGCCGCGACCACCTGCGCAGCGTGATCCTGCCCGCGCTGGCCGCCGGCCAGACCGTGCTGTGCGACCGCTTCACCGACGCCACCTTCGCCTACCAGGGCGCCGGACGGGGCTTCGACCTGGCGCAGCTGGGCCAGTTGGAGGCCTGGGTGCAGCAGGGGAGGGACCCGGACCTGACGCTGTGGTTCGATGTGGCACCCGACGTGGCCGCGCAGCGCCGCGCGGCGGCCCGCGAGGCCGACCGCCTGGAGCGTGAGGACATCGACTTCTTCGCCCGCGTGCGCAGCGGTTACGCGGCCCGCGCCGCCGCAGCCCCGGCACGCCTGGTGCGCCTGGACGCCGGCCACCCGATCGACACGGTCCGGCAGGCCGTGCTGGCCTGCCTGGCTGAGCGCTGCTGACATGACCCTCGAACCCCTGGCCATGCCCTGGCTGGACGCCCCGCTGGCGCAGTTGCTGGCGCAGCAGCGCGGCCATGCGCTGATCCTGCAAGGCCGCTTCGGCGACGGCCTGCTGGCCCTGGGCTGGCGCCTGGCGCGCGCCTGGCTGTGTGAATCCGGCGGACCGCGGCCCTGCGGCCAGTGCGGCAGCTGCCACCTGGCCGACCAGCAGACCCACCCCGACCTGCGGCCGGTGCTGCCCGAGACCTGGCAGCTGGCGCTGGGCCTGACCGCCGGCGAGGAGGGCGACGGCGAAGGCAAGGCCAGCAAGCGCAAGCCCAGCAAGGACATCCGCGTCGAGCAGGTGCGCCAGGCGATCGACTGGAGCCACACCACCAGCGGCCGGGGTCGCGGCAAGGTGCTGCTGCTGTCGCCGGCCGATGCGATGAACGAGGTCTCGGCCAACGCCCTGCTCAAGACGCTGGAAGAGCCGGCAACCGGTCTGCGCCTGCTGCTGTGCACCGAAGACGCCGGCCAGCTGCTGCCCACCATCCGCAGCCGCTGCCAGAGCTGGCGCCTGCCCAGCCCGGAAGATGCCCCGGTGCGCGCCTGGCTGTCGCAGCAGGGCCTGAACGACGCCGACGACCTGCTGCGCGCCTGTCAAGGGCAGGCACTGAGCGCCTGGCAGGCAGCGCAGCAGGGCTGGCGGGCTGACGCCTGGCGCGCACTTCCCCGCCTGGTGGCCCAGGGCGACGCCCAGAGCCTGAGCGCCCTGGCACCGCCGGACGCCTTGCGCCAGCTCCAGCAGCTCTGCCATGACGCGATGGCAGTGGCGGTGGGCGGCGAGCCGCGCTACTTCGACCGCCAGGCCTTGCCTGCCCGGCTGCGGCTGGAGGCCCTGGTGCCCTGGTCGCGCGCGCTCGCCCAGGCGGTGCGTCAGCAGGACCACCCCTGGAACGCTGGTCTGCTGATCGAGTCGCTGGTGCTGCAGGGACAGGCGGCGCTGGCCCCGGCGGCGGCCGTGTCCCCGCGCCGTGCGGCAGCGCAGCGCCCGGCTACACTGCGCCCATGAGCGACAACGAACCGCGCGCCGCAGCGGCCGCCGGCACACGCCCCAGCGTGATCCAGCTCGTCTTTCGCGAGAAAGGCGCGCTGTACGCCGCCTACATTCCGCTGTTCAGCGAAGGCGGCCTGTTCGTGCCCTCCACCCGCGAGTACCAGCTGGGTGACGACATCTATCTGCTGCTGTCGCTGCCCGGTGACCCGCAGCGCTACCCGGTGGCCGGCAAGGTGGGCTGGATCACCCCGGCCAACACCCCCGGTGGCCGCACCCAGGGCGTGGGTGTCCGCTTCCCGTCGGACGAGAAAACCCGGTTGCTGAAACTGAAGATCGAGGAGCTGCTGGGCACCTCGATCTCCTCGTCCAAGCCGACCCAGACCATCTGAGCCGCGCCTGCCGCGGCGCGCAGCCCGTCCCTTGCCCATGTTTGTCGATTCCCATTGCCACCTGAGCTTTCCGGGGCTGCGCGAGCGCCTGCCCGAGGTGCTGCGCGACATGCGCGCAGCCCAGGTGCGGGGGGCGCTGGTCATCTGCACCACGGTGGAGGAGTTCCCCGAGGTCAGCGCGATCGCGCACACCGCGCCGCACCTGTGGGCCAGCGTGGGCGTGCACCCCGACAACGAGGACGTGCATGAGCCCGACGTCGACGAGCTGCTGCGCCTGGCGCGCGGTGACGAGCGGGTGGTGGCGATCGGCGAGACCGGGCTGGACTACTACCGCCTGAACGGCCGCAGCATGGCCGACATGGCCTGGCAGCGCGAGCGCTTCCGGGTGCACATCCGCGCGGCGCTGGCCGCCGACCTGCCGCTGATCATCCACACCCGCAGTGCCTCCGAGGACACCCTGGCCATCCTGCGCGAGGAAGGGCAGGGGCGGGCGAGGGGGGTGTTCCACTGCTTCACCGAGACCGTGGCCGTGGCCCGCTCGGCGCTGGAGTTGGGCTTTCACGTGTCGCTGTCGGGCATCGTGACCTTCCGCAATGCGGGCGAGCTGCGCGAGGTGGCCCGCATGCTGCCGCTGGATCGTCTGCTGATCGAGACCGACAGCCCCTACCTGGCCCCGGTGCCGTACCGCGGCAAGACCAACACGCCGGCCTATGTGCCCTATGTGGCCGCCGAGATCGCTCGCGAGCGGGGCACCGAGGTGGCGGCCATCGCCGAGGCCAGCACCCGCAACTTCGAGCGCCTGTTTGGCGTTCAGCTGCCGCAGGAGCATCCATGATCGCCTGGCGACGTGCCGGACTCGTCTGTTCGCTGGCCCTGCTGATGCTGGGCGCGCCCGCGGCGCGCGCCGATGTCTACGTCGATTTCTTCCGTGCCGTGAATGTCGACAATGTCAGCGGGGTGCGAGCCGCGCTGCAGCGCGGTCTGGACCCCAATGTGCTGAACGAGCAGGGCCAGTGCGCGCTGTACCTGGCGGTGCGCGAGGACAACGCGCAGGTGTTCGATCTGCTGCTGGCCTGGCCCGGCATCCAGCTGGACCAGCGCAACGCGGTGGGCGAAACGCCGCTGATGATGGCGGCGCTGAAGGGCCAGATCGACCGGATGCAGCGTCTGATCGACCGCGGTGCGGCCATCCACCAGGAGGGCTGGTCGCCCTTGCACTACGCCGCCACCGGCCCCAGTGTCGCCGCGGTGCGCCTGTTGCTGGACAAGGGGGCACCGGTGAATGCGCGTTCGGCCAACGGCAGCACGCCACTGATGATGGCGGCACGCTACGGCGAGGAGCGCTCGGTGATGCTGCTGGTCGAGCGCGGCGCAGACCTGGGCGCGCGCAACAACCTGGGTCTGGATGCCGCGGACTTCGCCCGCGGCGCCGACCGCGACTGGATGATCGCCACGCTCGAGCGCCTGCAGCGCCAACGGGCGGGCGCGGCGCGCTGAGCGCCGGCGACGGCGTGCTTCGGACGCGCTTGTCAGGCAAACGCTGACAAGCCCTTTGTCGGGCCGCCGACTACTGTCGGCCGAGGGTCCTCTCTACAGTCTGGGTCATCGGCTCCGGTTCCACGGGGCCCCCGCCAGGAGAGTCCCATGCGTTCCACCCAGACCCGCAGCAACCCGTTCACCATGATGATGAACCCCGAGGCCATCATCCAGGCGGTCGAGCGCTCCGAGCGCCTGAACCGTCTGCAGCGCCGGGTCTGCCGCCCGCTGGACAAGCCCCTGATTCCGAAGATCGTCATCGACGACCAGGCGGCGTTCGACCGCTCGGTGGAGTTGGACGACACCGAGGCCTGCGACGCGGACGAGCTGAGCTGAGCCGGCCCGCCTGGGCGCCAGCCCTGGAGGGTGGCGCATCGGCCACCCTGGAGCCGCCACTCCGTCGCGCGTCTATAAGCGCGACAATGTATATTATGTAAAATCATGGAGCGGCCGCAGATGCCGATCTAGGGGGAGCCGCAAGCTAGGGGCTTTTCGTTGCCCCGCCGAGCGGCGCAGCATCGCCAGCATGGCGGTGCAACTGTCTTCCACCTCCCGCGGCAACACGCCCACAGACCCCGGCCCGGACGAGCCGAGCGGGCAACGGCGTGCGCTGGAGATCAGCGACCTGCGGCTGTCCTTCGGTGCGGTACGCTGGATCCAGTCCTTCGAGATCAACGACCGGCCGATCGAGCTGGCGCTGCGATTTCCGCGCTTGGCCAATCTGCTCAGCACCCTCTGGCCCGATCCCGTGGCAGCCGCTGCCGCCCTGGACGAATTGCTGTGCGACCGCCGCGGCGGGCGTCGCGGCTTCCCCGACGCGGTGCGCCAGGAACTGCTGGACCTGCGGGCCCGGCTGCCGCGCCCTGGCTGAGGCCCTTGCACGCCCCCGGGCCGAAGGCCCCGGAAACGCCCAGGAGGCCCCCCAAGGAAAAAGGCCCCGCACGATCACTCATGCGGGGCCTTTGCCGTTGGTTGGCGGAGACGGAGGGATTCGAACCCTCGATGGAGTTTTTTGACCCCATACTCCCTTAGCAGGGGAGCACCTTCGGCCTCTCGGTCACGTCTCCAACCTAAGCTGGCATTCTAACCTGATTATTGGCCTCAGTCGGCGCTCTCGGCGGTGGGTTCGATCGAGGCGTCCAGGTCGAAGGCCTTGTGCAACGCGCGCACGGCCAGCTCCATGTATTTTTCGTCGATCACGACCGAGGTCTTGATCTCGGAGGTGGTGATCATCTGGATGTTGATGCCCTCCTCGCTCAGCGCGCGGAACATCGTGCTGGCCACGCCGGCGTGGCTGCGCATGCCGATGCCGACGATCGACACCTTGCAGATCTTGGCATCGCCCAGCACCTCGGCGGCGCCGGTGGCCGGCAGCACCTTGGTCTTGAGCAGGTCCAGCGTGCGCTGGTAGTCGTTGCGGTGCACGGTGAACGAGAAGTCGGTCTTGCCGTCGTGCGAGACGTTCTGGATGATCACGTCGACGTCGATGTTCGCCTCGGCCACCTGGCCCAGGATCGAATAGGCGATGCCGGGCTTGTCGGGCACGCCCAGCACGGTGACCTTGGCTTCGTCGCGGTTGAAGGCGATGCCCGAGACAACGGCTTGTTCCATTTTTTCGTCTTCCTCGAAGGTGATCAGGGTGCCGGATGCGGCCTCTTCAGTGATGTCGATGTCCCAGGGCGTGAAGCTGGAGAGCACGCGCAGCGGCACCCGGTACTTGCCGGCGAACTCCACCGAGCGGATCTGCAGCACCTTGGAGCCCAGGCTGGCCATCTCCAGCATTTCCTCGAAGCTGATCGAGTGCAGCCGCTTGGCCTCGGGCACGATGCGCGGGTCGGTGGTGTAGACGCCGTCGACATCGGTGTAGATCAGGCACTCGTCGGCCTTCAGCGCGGCGGCGACCGCGACGGCCGAGGTGTCCGAGCCGCCACGGCCCAGCGTGGTGACGTTGTTGTCCTCGTCCACGCCCTGGAAACCCGTGATGACCACCACGCGGCCGGCAGCCAGGTCGGCGCGCACGCGGGCGTCGTCGATGCTCTGGATGCGGGCCTTGGTGTAGGCCGAATCGGTGCGCACCGGCACCTGCCAGCCGGTGTAGCTCACGGCCTGCATGCCCTCGGCCTGCAGCGCCAGCGACAGCAGACCCACCGAGACCTGTTCGCCCGTGCAGGCGATCATGTCCAGTTCGCGCAGCATGGCCGCGGTCTGCTGGGCTGGCGACACGTCCTTGGCCAGGGCCAGCAGGCGGTTGGTTTCGCCGCTCATCGCCGACGGAACGACGATCATCTGGTGGCCGGCGCGTGCCCACTTGGCGACGCGTTTGGCGACGCTGCGGATGCGCTCGGTCGAGCCCATCGACGTGCCGCCGTACTTGTGAACGATCAAAGCCATGGAAGGATTGGAAGAGTGGGTCGAAGCGGGATCTGCGCACGCCGGCGGCGGGCGAAAAACCCCCTATTCTAGCTGCTGCGCTGCAGCATCCGGCTCGTCCGCCGACCACTCCAGGCTCAGCTGTGGCTCGCCCGCCGCAGCGCGGGCCTGCGCTTCCACGCCCAGGCCGGGCACCCACAGCAGTTGTGCACCGGACCACAACAAGGGTCCCTGGCGCTGCCAGGCGGGAATGCCCAGGGTCTGAAACTGCTTCTTCAGGCTGCGCGCCGGTCGGCCGGGCCCCAGCGCGAAGCGCTCGCCGCCCTGGCGCGCCTGCCAGTGGCTGCCGGCCAAGCGTGAGCAGGGCAGACCGCCCTCCTCCACCGGCCGCAGCCGCACCCAGCCTTGGCCGGCGGGCAACGGACGCCAGCGGTGATCGATGGCCACGGGCCAGACTGGCGCGTCCGTGGCAGTGATGCTGGCGGACGAGCGCCGGGACAGACTCAGCGTTCCCCGGTACAGGCGCAACTCCAGCGGGCCGTCGACCGGCCAGCGTCCGATGCGCGTCTGCGGCAGTTCCGCCAGCAGGCGGTCGACGAAGCGATCGCTGGCGTGGCCGGCCCCTTGCTCCTTCAGCCAGCGGCGCAGGCTGGCTCGCCGCCGAGCCGGGCTGAGCGCCAGCCAGGCCGCGAGGGCCAGCCCGTGGGGCGCACGGCGCACCGCCTCCAGGTCGGCCGCAGCGATTTCGTCGATCAGTTCAGCCGCTTCCCAGGCCTGGCGCGCCACGTCAACCAGGGCCTGTTCCGTCGCCGGAAACGCCTGGACCAGCGCAGGCCACACCTGCAGACGAAGGCGGTTGCGCTCGAAGCGCGGATCGCGGTTGCTGGGGTCCTCGATGTGACCCAGGCGGTGTCGCCTGACGTAGTGCTCGATGGCCTGCGGAGAGCAGCCCAGCCAGGGGCGGGCCCAGGTCAGGCCGTCGCGCACCACGCTCCGAGGCATGGCCGCCAGGCCCGCCGGGCCGGCGCCGCGCAGGGCCTGCAGGCAGACCGTCTCGGCCTGGTCGCGTGCGTGGTGGGCCAGCAGCAGCAGTGTGGCGCCCTCTTCCGCGGCCATGCGGCCCAGGGCCTGGTGACGCCGCTGGCGCGCCCAGGCCTCGATGCTGGCCCCCGCGGGCGGACGGTCGGTCAGCCGCGCCACCCGCAGGCGCAGCGGCCAGCCGGCGCGCTGCCAGCGCCGGCATTGCCGCTCCAGGTGGCGCACCCAGTCGTCGGCCTCGGCTTGCAGGCCATGGTGGACATGCAGGGCCACCACCGTCAGACCCAGCGCCCGGGCGGCACGCACGGTGGCGTGGCACAGCGCCGTGCTGTCGCGGCCGCCGCTCAGGGCCACCGCTACACAGGCGGGACGGCCCTCAGCGGTCGGTGGTGTCGGTGAAGCGGCCGTAGGACTTGAGGCGTTGGTAGCGGCGTTCCAGCAGCTCGGGCACCGACAGGTCGGACACCTGGCGCAGCGCATCCACCAGGCCGCGCTTGAGCTGCGAGCTCATCTGCTTGAGGTCACGGTGGGCACCGCCCACCGGTTCGCTGACGATCTTGTCGATCAGACCCAGCGCCTTCAGGCGGTGCGCGGTGATGCCCAGCGCCTCGGCGGCGTCCGAGGCCCGCTCGGCGGTCTTCCAGAGGATGGACGCGCAGCCTTCCGGTGAGATCACCGAATAAACCGAGAACTGCAGCATCAGCACCTGGTCGGCCACGCTGATGGCCAGCGCGCCGCCGGAGCCGCCTTCACCGATGATGGTGGTGATGATCGGCACCTCCAGCTGCGCCATCTCGAAGATGTTGCGGCCGATGGCCTCGGACTGGCCGCGTTCCTCGGCGCCGATGCCGGGGTAGGCGCCCGGCGTGTCGACGAAGGTGAAGACCGGCAGGCCGAACTTCTCGGCCAGCTTCATCAGGCGCAGCGCCTTGCGGTAGCCCTCGGGGCGCGACATGCCGAAGTTGCGCGCGGCGCGCTCCTTCGTGTCGCGGCCCTTCTGGTGACCCAGCACCATGCAGGCCTGGCCATTGAAGCGCGCCAGGCCGCCGACGATGGACAGGTCATCGGCAAAAGCGCGGTCACCATGCAGTTCCTGGAAGTCGGTGAACATCTCGTTCACGTAGTCCAGGGTGTACGGGCGCTGCGGGTGCCGCGCGATCTGCGTGACCTGCCAGGGCGTCAGCTGCTGGTAGATCTCTTTCGTGAGCTGCAGGCTCTTCTTGTCCAGGCGGTCGATCTCCTCGGAGATGTCCACCGCCGATTCGCTTTGCACGAAGCGGAGTTCCTCGATCTTGGATTCCAGCTCCGCGATCGGTTGCTCGAAGTCCAGGAAATGTCGCTTGCTCATTCAGCCACTCCTTGGGCGCGATTGTGCCCAATCCCAACGGGTTCTCAATAGTCGACCGGCAGCGGGTCCAGGCTGCGCCACAGGTACCAGGTGGCCACCGACCGGTAGGGGGCCCAGCCTTCGCCCAGTTCGCGCGCCTCGGCCCGCGACACCGGCTCGCCGCTGAAGTAGTTGACGCTGATGCCCTTGAGCAGGCCCAGGTCGTCCAGCGGCAGCACGTTCGGGCGCATCAGGTGAAAGATCAGGAACATCTCGGCGGTCCAGCGGCCGATGCCTCGGATGGCCACCAGCTCGTCGATGATGGCCTCATCGTCCATGCCCTGCCACTGGCGCACATGGACCTGCCCATCCTCGAAATGCCGGGCCAAGTCGCCCAGGTACTCGGCCTTGCGGGCCGACAGCCCGGCCGCCCGCAGCGCTGGCACGTCCAGCGACAGCACGGCGGCTGGCTGCAGGCGCTTGTTGGCGCCGCCGCCGCCGACGGCCGCGACAAAGCGCTCCCACACCGATTGCGCGGCCTTGACCGAGATCTGCTGGCCGACGATGGAGCGGGCCAGCGTGGTGAAGGCGTCGCCGTGGCTGTGCAGCCGGGCCTCGCCGAATTGCGGGATCAGCTTCTTCATCACCCGGTCGCGCTTGACCAGGTGCTTGCAGGCCTCGTCCCAATAGTCCGGCGTGACGCCGGTCGCAGCGCGTGTTCCCACCTCAGGCCCTGACCCAGGTCGTGCCCTGCGGGCCGTCCTTGAGCTGCACGCCCTCGGCGGCCAGCTGGGCGCGGATGCCATCGGCGCGGGAAAAATCGCGCGCAAGCTTGGCCGCCTGGCGTTCGGCGATCAGGGCTTCGATGCGGGCGGCATCGGCATCGCCGGCGCCGCCTTGCAGGTAGATCGCCGGATCCTGCTGCAGCAGGCCCAGCACGCCGGCCAAGGCCTTGAGCAGGCCGGCCTGGCGCGCGTCGCGGCTGCGGTTGACCTCGGTGGCCAGCTCGAACAGCACGGCGACCGCCTCCGGCGTGCCCAGGTCCTCGTCCATGGCGGCCTTGAAACGGGCTGCATGCGCATCGGTCCAGTCGATGTCAACGGCCGCGGCCGGCACGCTGGCCAGCGCCGTGTAGAGCCGGCGCAGCGAGGCACGCGCATCGTCCAGATGCACGTCCGAGTAGTTCAGCGGGCTGCGGTAGTGGGCCCGCACGACGAAGAAGCGGATGGTCTCGGCGTCATAGGCCTTGAGCACCTCGCGGATGGTGAAGAAGTTGCCCAGGCTCTTGGACATCTTCTCGTTGTCGACGTTGACGAAACCGTTGTGCATCCAGGTGCGGGCCAGCGGCACGCCGTTGGCGCCTTCACTCTGGGCGATCTCGTTTTCGTGGTGCGGGAACTCCAGGTCGGCGCCGCCGCCATGGATGTCGAAGGTCTGGCCCAGCAGCGCGCAGGCCATGGCCGAGCACTCGATGTGCCAGCCGGGCCGGCCGGGGCCGTAGTCGCTGGGCCACTGGGCATCGGCCGGTTCGGTCGGCTTGGCGGACTTCCAGAGCACGAAGTCCAGCGCGTCTTCCTTGCCGTCGGCCACCGCCACGCGCTCGCCCGCCTGCAACTCGTCCAGCGACTTGCCCGACAGCTTGCCGTAGCCGGGGAAGCGCCGCACCGCGTAGTTCACGTCGCCCTGGCTGCTGCGGTAGGCCAGACCCTTGTCCTCCAGCGTGCGCACGATGTCGAGCATCTGCGGCACGTAGTCGGTGGCGCGTGGATCGTGGGTGGGGCGCAGGATGCCCAAGGCATCGAAGTCGGCGTACATCTCGGCGATCATGCGGTCGGTCAGGGCCCGCACGGTTTCGCCGTTCTCCACCGCGCGGCGGATGATCTTGTCCTCGATGTCGGTGATGTTGCGCACGTGGGTCACGCGCAGGCCGCTGGCCTCCAGCCAGCGCCGGGCGATGTCGAAGGCAATGTTCGAGCGCGCATGGCCGATGTGGCAGAGGTCGTAGACGGTGATGCCGCACACGTACATGCGCACGTGTCCGGGCTCGATCGGCGAAAAGTCTTCGACCCGGCGGGTCAAGGTGTTGTGGATGCGCAGCGTCATCGACGGGACAGGAGGGAGGCAGTGCGCGCACCGTGGACCGGCGGCGCCGACAGGCCGGAGCGCCCGGAGGGAGAACAGGCGCTCGGTAGAATCGGGGCAGTATAGCCAAGGAGCCTCCCAACGTGACACGCCCCCTGCTGGCCGGCGCCGTGATCGCCCTGTCCGCCCTGATCACCCTCCCTGCCTGGGCCCAGAAGGTGCGCCTGGCCACCAGCGCCGGTGACATCGTCGTGCAGCTTGACGCCGAGAAGGCGCCCAAGACCGTGGCCAACTTCCTGCAGTACGCCAAGGCCGGTCACTACGACGGCACCATCTTCCACCGCGTGATCGACGGCTTCATGATCCAGGGCGGCGGCATGAAGCCCGACATGAGTGAAAAGCCCACCCGGGCGCCGATCCCGCTGGAGGCCGGCAAGGGCCTGTCCAACCTGCGCGGCACGATCGCCATGGCGCGCACCGGCTTTCCCGATTCCGCCACCGCGCAGTTCTTCATCAACGTGGTCGACAACGTCCGCCTCGATTCCTACGGCGGCGGCTATGCCGTGTTCGGCAAGGTGGTCGAGGGCATGGAGGTCGTCGACAAGATCAAGGCCGTGCCGGTGGGCAACCAGGGCGGCCACCAGAACGTTCCGCTGCAACCCGTCACCATCAAGAAGGCCTCGATCGAGGACTGAAGCACCATGACCAAGACTGTTGAACTGACCACCTCCGCCGGCGCCATCCGCCTGGAACTCGATGACGCCAAGGCGCCCCAGACGGTGGCCAATTTCCTGGCCTACGTGGCCAAGGGCCACTACGACGGCACGGTGTTCCACCGCGTGATCAAGGGCTTCATGATCCAGGGCGGCGGCATGACCGAGTCGA
Source organism: Ideonella alba (assembly GCF_018069845.1). NCBI lineage: Bacteria > Pseudomonadati > Pseudomonadota > Betaproteobacteria > Burkholderiales > Sphaerotilaceae > Ideonella > Ideonella alba. The sequence goes on along the minus strand of NZ_JAGQDD010000006.1, from coordinate 167,888 downwards.
TGGACCAGAAGCCCACCGACGCCGCCATTCCCAACGAGGCCAACAACGGCCTGAAGAACGACAAGTACACCGTGGCCATGGCGCGCACCAATGCGCCGCATTCGGCCACCGCGCAGTTCTTCATCAACGTCACCGACAACGACTTCCTGAACTTCAAGTCCGAGTCGCCCAGCGGCTGGGGCTATGCGGTGTTCGGCAAGGTCGTGGCGGGTACCGAGGTGGTCGATGCGATCGAGAAGGTCCGCACCGGTCGCCGCGGCTACCACGACGACGTGCCGGTCGACGCGGTGACGATCCTCAAGGCCGCCGAGATTGCCTGAGTTCGGCCTGGATGCGCTGGCGGTGCCTGCGGGCGCCCGGCGCATCGAGTTCGTCTCGGACCTGCACCTCAGCGCCGAGCTGCCCCGCACGCAGGCCGCCTTCCTGTCCTGGCTGGCGAACAGCCAGGCCGATCTGCTGTTCATCCTGGGTGACCTGTTCGAGGCCTGGATCGGCGATGACGCGGCCGACGATGCGCCGCTGCCCGCGATCCTGTCGGCGCTGCAGCACGCCAGCGCCCGTCGCCCGGTGGCCGTGATGCGCGGCAACCGCGACTTCCTGCTGGGCGAGGCCTTCTTCCAGCGCAGCGGCTGCACGCCGCTGGCCGATCCCTGCGTGCTCGAGGCTTTCGGCCAGCGGGTGCTGCTCAGCCATGGCGACGCGCTATGCCTGGCCGACACGGCCTACCAGCGCTTCCGTGCCGAGGTGCGCCAGAGCGCCTGGCAGGCGGCGTTCCTGGCGCGGCCACGGGCCGAGCGGCAGGCCATCGCCAGCGGTCTGCGGGCCGCCTCGCTGGCCAGCCAGGCCGGCCGTGCCGTGGAAACCTATGCCGATCCCGATCCCGCGCTGGCCACCGACTGGCTGCGCCAGGCCCGGGCCACGGTGCTGGTCCATGGACACACCCACCGCCCCGGCGATGAGCAACGCACCGAAGGCTGGACGCGGCGCGTGCTGAGCGACTGGGACCTGGATCAGGCGCAGCGCGCCGAGGTGCTGGCCTGGACCGCCCAGGGTTGGCAGCGCCTGGCGCTCCCGACCGACGGTCGATGGGCTGGCTGAGCCGCCTGGCCGAGTGGCGCGAGCAGCGCCAGCTGGCCCGCCACGCGATCGACGAGCGGCTGTGGCAGGCGGTGCTGCAGGCCTATCCGTTCATCGCCGAGCGCTCCGAGGCCGATCGGACGGCGTTGCGCCGCCTGTGCAGCCTGTTCCTGGCGCGCAAGCAGTTCCATGGTGCCCAGGGCCTGGTGATCGACGACCTGATGGCCGTGTGCATCGCCGCCCAGGCCTGCCTGCCGGTGCTGGGCCTGTCGCTGGACCACTACGACGACTTCGTCGGCATCGTGGTCCAGCCTGACGAGGTGCTGGCGCCGCGCACCGTGACCGATGAGGACGGCGTCGTCCACGAGTACGCCGAGGCATTGACCGGCGAGGCGATGGAAGGCGGCCCGGTGATGCTGTCCTGGCACGACGTGGCCCACGCCGGCGCGCAGGCCGACCTGGTCTACAACGTCGTGATCCACGAGTTCGCCCATGTGCTGGACATGCGCGACGGCGTGGCCGACGGTGTACCGCTGCTGCCCACCGCCGCCGAGCGCCAGGCCTGGGTCGAGGTGCTCGAGGCCGAGTTCGAGGATTTCGTCCGGCGCGTCGACGCCGGCGAGGACACATTGATCGACCCCTACGGCGCCGAGGCCCCCGAGGAATTCTTCGCCGTGGCCAGCGAGGCCTTCTTCGTCGCGGCGACCGACCTGCGCGACGAACACCCTCGCCTGTACCGGCTGCTGGCCGGCTACTACCGCCAGGATCCGGCCGTCGGCTGAACGAACAAGGGGCGCCCGAAGGCGCCCCTGGCGACGATGGCAGGTGGCCGGATCAGACCGCCGTGGCTTCGGCGCGCGGCTTGTCGCCGCTCTTGCCGGCCGGCTGGATGTCCAGGCTGACCTGGCCTTCGGCATCCAGATCCACCGTCAGGCGGCCACCATCGACCAGGCGACCGAACAGCAGTTCGTCGGCCAGCGCGCGGCGGATCGTGTCCTGGATCAGTCGCTGCATCGGGCGCGCGCCCATCAGCGGGTCGAAGCCCTTCTTGGCCAGGTGCTTGCGCAGCGGGTCGGTGAAGGTGACATCCACCTTCTTCTCGGCCAGCTGCTGTTCCAGTTGCAGCAGGAACTTGTCGACCACGCGCAGGATGATGTCCTCGTCCAGCGCCCGGAAGTTGACAATGCCGTCCAGGCGGTTGCGGAACTCGGGCGTGAACAGGCGCTTGATGTCGCCCATCTCGTCGCCCTGCTCGCGCTTGCTGGTGAAGCCGATCGTGGCCTTCTGCATGGTCTCGGCACCCGCGTTGGTCGTCATGATGATGATGACGTTGCGGAAGTCGGCCTTGCGCCCGTTGTTGTCGGTCAGCGTGCCGTGGTCCATGACCTGCAGCAGCACGTTGAAGACATCCGGGTGGGCCTTCTCGATTTCATCGAGCAGCAGCACGGCGTGCGGCTTCTTGGTGATCGCCTCGGTCAGCAGACCGCCCTGGTCAAAGCCCACATAGCCCGGGGGCGCGCCGATCAGGCGGCTGACCGCATGGCGCTCCATGTACTCGGACATGTCGAAGCGGATCAGCTCGATGCCCAGTATGTAGGCCAGTTGCTTGGCCACCTCGGTCTTGCCGACGCCGGTGGGGCCGCTGAACAGGAAGGCGCCGATCGGCTTGTCCGACTTGCCCAGGCCCGAGCGGGCCATCTTGATCGAGGCGGCCAGCGCATCGACCGCCGGGTCCTGGCCGAAGACCACGCTCTTCAGATCACGCTCCAGCGTCTTGAGCTTGCCGCGGTCGTCCGAGGACACCGAGGCCGGCGGGATGCGGGCGATCTTGGCGACGATGTCCTCGACCTCGTTGCGCGTGATGGTCTTCTTCTGCTTGCTCTTGGGCAGGATGCGCTGCGCGGCACCGGCTTCGTCGATCACGTCGATCGCCTTGTCGGGCAGGTGACGGTCGTTGATGAACTTGGCCGACAGCTCGGCCGCGGCCTGCAGCGCGCCCAGCGCGTACTTGACGTTGTGGTGCTCCTCGAAGCGCGACTTCAGGCCCTTGAGGATCTCCACCGTCTGTTCGACGGTCGGCTCGACCACGTCGACCTTCTGGAAGCGCCGCGACAGCGCCGCGTCCTTCTCGAAGATGCCGCGGTACTCGGTGAAGGTGGTCGCGCCGATGCACTTCATCGCGCCCGACGACAGCGCCGGCTTGAGCAGGTTGGACGCATCCAGGGTGCCGCCCGAGGCCGCGCCGGCGCCGATCAGCGTGTGGATCTCGTCGATGAACAGGATGCTCTTGGGGCTGTCCTTGAGCTGCTTGAGCACGCCCTTGAGGCGCTGCTCGAAGTCACCGCGGTACTTGGTGCCCGCCAGCAGCGCGCCCATGTCCAGCGCGTAGACGGTGGCGTCGGCCAGCACCTCGGGCACATCGCCTTCGGTGATGCGCCAGGCCAGGCCCTCGGCGATGGCGGTCTTGCCCACGCCGGCCTCGCCCACCAGCAGCGGGTTGTTCTTGCGCCGGCGGCACAGCACCTGGATGACGCGCTCGACCTCGTGCTCGCGGCCGATCAGCGGGTCGATCTTGCCGTCGCGGGCATTCTGGTTGAGGTTGGTGGTGAACTGGTCCAGCGGTGAGCCCTTGCCTTCGCCGCCATCGTCCTTCTCGGACTCGTTGCCACCGCCACTGCTGCCTTCGCTGCCACTGCCCTTGGCGGGCTCCGGCGGATCGCTCTTCTTGATGCCGTGGGCGATGAAGTTGACCACGTCCAGCCGCGTCACGCCCTGCTGGTGCAGGTAGTAGACGGCGTGAGAGTCCTTCTCGCCGAAGATGGCCACCAGCACGTTGGCGCCGGTGACTTCCTTCTTGCCGCCGCCAGTGGACTGCACATGCATGATCGCGCGCTGGATCACGCGCTGGAAGCCCAGCGTCGGCTGCGTGTCGACCTCTTCGGTGCCACCCACCGTGGGCGTGTTCTCGCGGATGAAGCCGGTCAGGCTCTTGCGCAGATCTTCGATGTTGGCGGCGCAGGCGCGCAGCACCTCGGCGGCGGACGGGTTGTCGAGCAGCGCCAGCAGCAGATGCTCCACGGTGATGAACTCGTGGCGCTGCTGGCGTGCCTCGACGAACGCCATGTGCAGGCTGACTTCAAGTTCCTGGGCGATCATGCGGCCTCCATAATGCATTGAAGCGGGTGCCCCGAGCGGCGTGCAGCAGCCAGCACGAGTTCAACCTTGGTGGCGGCGACGTCCTTGGTGAAGACGCCACACACCGCGCGCCCCTCGTGATGGATCTTCAACATCACCTGGGTCGCAGCCTCGCGGTCGAGGCGGAAATACTCTTGCAGCACCATCACGACGAACTCCATCGGCGTGAAGTCATCGTTCAGCATGACCACCTGGAACATGCGCGGCGGCCGGGTCTTGGCCGCCTTGCGCTCGGCCACCACCGATCCCTGACCGTCATCAGGTTTGCCAACCTGCGGTGTCTGTGCGGGAGGTTTGGGACGAGAGGGCATGAAATCAGTATAGCCAGTTGGACAGATGGCTGCGTCGGGGTCAATGGTCACCCTGACGGTCATCGGCGCATGTTGCAAAAAAGGGCATCCAGCGGCGCGTTTTTCAAGCTTGAACGCACCAAAGCGGTGTCGTCGGGGCGTTTTGATTGACACCATCCCAGGGCGCGCCAACAATTCCACGCATAAGCCTGAAAAAGGCATCAGGAGGACAGGTATGGACGCGTTCGGAACCGTCAAGTGGTTCAACGACACGAAGGGCTACGGATTCATCGAGCCCGATGACGGTGGTGGTGACGTCTTTGCACACCACACAGCCATCCAGATGGAGGGCTACCGCACCCTCAAGCAGGGCGCCCGCGTGATCTATGAGCCGTTCATCGGCCCCAAGGGCAACCAGGCGCAGAACATCCGCTCCGTGGATCCAGTGCGCCCGCGCAGCAGCGCCACCGCACCGCTGCGCGATGCAGCCGAGAACACCGATTGAGCGCCCGTCGCGGCGCTCAGCTCATGCACCAGGCAGCAAAGCGGACAAACAGGTCGTGACCCAGGGCCCAGGCTGAGGCCCCGGCCAATGCCGCCCCCGACAGCCGCGCCGCCCAGCGGGTGATGCGCCCTTCGCGCGAGGGGTCGCCCTGGGCAAGGCGCTGCCACAGCGCAGGTGCCAGCCCGAGGGGCAAGGCCGAGGCCAAGGCAAAGGCGCCCATCACCGCGGCCCCGGACACCGCCGAGTTGGCCAGCGCCGCGACCATCAGCGCCGATTGCAGCAGACCGCAGGGCCAGGCCACCCAGGCCAGCCCGGCGCTGGAGGCGCGCAGCGCACTGCCGCTGCGGCCGTGCCAGCGCACGGGTTGCACCTGGGACCGATCACCGCTGCGTCCCAGCTGATCCAGCCACTGGGGCTGGCGGCCCTGGATCAGCAGCCACAGGCCCAGGGCCAGCGCGGCCATGTGGGCCAGCGCCCACAAGGGGCGCAGCGCCGGGCTCCACTGGCCCAGCTGGGCCAGCCAGCTCACGCTGGTGGCGGCCACTGCGCCCGCGGCGGCATAGCCGAGCAGCCGTCCGAGGTGAAAGAAGCCCAGCCCCAGGCGCGGCCGCGTCGGGGCACAGCCGCGCACGGCGGCCGCGCTGGCGGCGCCGCACATGCCAATGCAATGCAGAGAGCCTGCCAGGCCCATCAGCAGGGCCGACAGCACCAGGGCCTGATCCACCCTCAGATGATGCGCGAAAAACGCTCGCGGGTCCGGTCGGCCTGCAGATACTTGTCGAAGGACATGGCGATGGCCCGCACGAAGAACCAGCCGCGCGCGGTGATCTGGATCGCACCGGGCTCCATCGTCACCAGGCCCATCTCTTCATAGGGACGCAGCGACTCAAGTTCCTGGCGGAAGTACTCGGGCACCTTGACCAGGTGCGCCAGTTCCACCGATTCGAACTCCAGCCGACCCTGGCACATCAGCGCCATGATGACGGCACGGCGCAGCAGGTCGTCGCGGGTCAGCGCCAGGCCACGCTGGATCGCGAACTGTCCCTGACGAATGGCGTCGTAGTACTCGGGGATGGTCTTGGCGTTCTGGCTGTAGGTGGCGCCCATGCGACCGATCGAGGACACGCCCAGCGCCACCAGGTCGCAATCGGGCTGCGTGCTGTAGCCCTGGAAATTGCGATGCAGCCGGCCCTGCCGCTTGGCCTGGGCCAGCGCGTCGTCGTGCAGCGCGAAGTGGTCCATGCCGATGTAGCTGTAACCATGGCCCATGAAGCCGGCAATCGCCGAGGACAGCATGTCGATGCGGTGCTGCGCGGGCGGCAGCTGGCTGGCGTCGATGCGCCGCTGCGGCTTGAAGCGCGCCGGCAGGTGCGCGTACGAGTACAGCGCAATGCGGTCGGGCCGCAGCTCGCTCATCTGGCGGATGGTGCGGGCAAAGGACTCGGGCGTCTGCTTGGGCAGGCCGTAGATCAGGTCGGCGTTGATCGACTCGAAGCCCAGCTCGCGCGCGGCTCGCATCAGCTCAGTCACCATCTCGAGCGACTGGACGCGGTGCACCGCCTTCTGCACATCGGGGTCGAAGTCCTGTACACCAAAGCTGATGCGGTTGAAGCCGATGGCACGCAGGTGGGCCAGACGGCCGCGGTCTGCGGTGCGCGGATCCACCTCGATCGAAACCTCGGCATCCGACGCCAGCTTGAAGCAGCGCTGCAGCGCCGCCATCAGGCGGGCCAGTTCGGCGTCGCTCAGGAAGGTGGGCGAGCCCCCGCCGAAGTGCATCTGCGAGACGTTCACCGACTCGCCCAGCACCTGCCGGTGCAGCGCGATCTCGGCTTCCAGCACATCCAGGTATTCGGCGCCGCGCTCGTGGTGCTTGGTGATGATCTTGTTGCAGGCGCAGTAGTAGCACACCGACTCGCAGAACGGGATGTGCACGTAGACCGACAGCGGCTTCTTGCCACCGACCTGGGCGCCCTCGGCCCGCTGCTGCAGTGCGCGGCGGTAATCCTCGCCGTTGAAGGCCTCGACGAACCGGTCGGCGGTTGGGTACGAGGTGTATCGCGGGCCCGGCACATCGAAGCGCTGGAGCAGCTCCACCGGCAGCAGGGTGTCGGGAGCATGGATGGCTTGTGACATGCCGGCATGGTGCCAAACTGGCACGCCACAGGCTTGACCTGCCTCAAGTCGGACCGCGGTCGGGACCACAAGAATACCCGCACTCAACGAGAGGCATCATGTTCAGGACATGCGATTCATCGGATGACGTTGCTCAGGATGTGGCCGGGCCACGGGTGATAATGCGCGCAATGAGCGAATCCACCTCCCGGGTGCGGTGCGATACCTTCAAGGTCGCCTGCTCCAGCTGCAATCTGCGAGAGTTGTGTCTGCCCGTCGGACTCGGCCGGCCTGACCTGGAGCGCCTGGACGCGCTGGTCGCCACCCGCCGCACCGTGGGCCGTGGCGACACGCTGTTCCGCTCGGGCGATCCCTTCCAGTCGCTCTACGCGGTGCGTACCGGCTTCTTCAAGACCTGCGTCTCGTCCGAGGACGGCCGCGACCAGGTCACCGGTTTCCAGATGGCGGGCGAACTGCTGGGCCTGGACGGCATCAGCGCCGACCGCCATACCTGCGACGCCGTGGCCCTGGAAGACTCGCAGGTCTGCGTGATCCCCTACTCGCAGCTGGAAGACCTCTCACGCGAGTTCACCGACCTGCAGCACCAGTTCCACAAGATCATGAGCCGCGAGATCGTCCGTGACCACGGCGTGATGCTGCTGCTGGGCAGCATGCGTGCGGAAGAGCGGCTGGCGGCCTTCCTGCTGAACCTGACGCAGCGTTTGCAGGCGCGTGGCTTCTCGGCCTCGTCGCTGATCCTGCGCATGACGCGCGAAGAGATCGGCAGCTACCTGGGCCTGAAGCTGGAAACGGTCAGCCGCACCTTCTCGAAGTTCCAGGACGAAGGCCTGCTGGAGGTGAAGCAGCGCCAGATCCGCATCATTGACCAGGCCGGGCTGCAGCAACTGGTCAACGGCACGCCCAGCTGAGCCCGCCCTGCCCCATCCAGCACAACGGCGCCCGCGGGCGCCGTTGTCCTTGGTGACGGGTGGGCGCTCAGCGCTGCTCGGGCGTGGCCGCGTGGTTGCGGGCCTGCATCGCCGGCGTCTGGGCATCGGGCTCGGTCTTGCCACGCTGCGACTCCGCCGTTTCGTCCTTGATCAGCACCGGGTCCTGACCCTTGATGGCCACGTAGGCGGTGCTCACGCTGGCCACCACCACCAGCAACGGTCCCCCGATGACCAGCCAGAGCATGCGGTAGCGCCACCAGGGCAGCTTGGGCTCGGGACTGCCCTCGGCGGGCGGGTTCGTGTTGCTCATGCTTGCAGCCGTCATCGCGGCACCAGGAAGGTGGACTTTTCGTGCAGCGTGGTGGCCGCGACATCGTCATGGGCCACGCGCTCGATCGAGAACTGGATGGTATGCGCACCGGCGCCCGCCTGCTGCGCCGACTCGAACGGGATCTGGGCGCTGAGGGTGATCCAGCGCGCCTCGGCCGGCCCGACGTCCACCTCGGTCTGGCCGGTGACCACGATCTGGTCCATGCCGGACACGCCGATGCGGTAGGACTGCGGCTTCTCGGCCGCGTTCATCACCTGCAGGCGGTAGACGTTCTCGACCTTGCCGTCCTCGACAATGCGCGCCAGCGAGGCACGGTCGCGCACCACGTCGACACGGAAGGGCTCGCGCAGCGCCAGGCTGATGCCGAAGGCCACCAGGATCGCCAGCATGATGCCGGTGTAGACCAGCACCCGCGGGCGGAAGATGCGGCGCAGCATCTGGCTGAAGTTCAGGTGTTCGCGCAGGCCGTTCTGGGTGACATAGCGCACCAGGCCACGCGGGTAGCCGAACTTGTCCATGATGCCGTCGCAGACGTCGATGCAGGCGGCACAGCCGATGCACTCGTACTGCAGGCCCTTGCGGATGTCGATGCCGGTCGGACAGACCTGCACGCACAGACCGCAGTCGACACAGGCACCCAGGCCCGCCTGCTTCGGGTCGACCTTCTTGGAGCGGGCACCGCGCGGCTCGCCGCGTTCGGTGTCGTAGCTGATGATCAGCGTGTCCTTGTCGAACATCGCGCTCTGGAAGCGCGCGTACGGGCACATGTACTTGCAGACCTGCTCGCGCATGTAGCCGGCATTGCCGTAGGTGGCAAAACCATAGAACAGCACCCAGAACCATTCCCAGGGGCCGAAGCCCAGGGTCATGGCCTCGGCGGCCAGCGTGCGGATCGGGGTGAAATAGCCGACGAAGGTGAAGCCGGTCCACAGGCCGAACAGGATCCAGACCACCTGCTTGGACGTCTTGCGCCAGAGCTTGTCACGGCTCCAGGCGGCATCGTCGAGCTTCATGCGCTGCGCGCGATCGCCTTCGATCACGCGCTCGAACCACAGATAGATCTCGGTGTACACCGTCTGTGGACAGGCGTAGCCGCACCACAGCCGGCCTGCCACCGCAGTGAACAGGAACAGCGCGTAGGCCGAGATCATCAGCAGCGCCGACAGGTAGATCAGGTCCTGCGGATAGAGAACCAGTCCACCGATGTAGAAGCGGCGGGACACCAGGTCGAAGAGCACGGCCTGGCGGTTGTTCCACTGCGCCCAGGGCAGCAGATAAAAAAGGAGCTGGGTCGCCCACACGAGCGCCCAGCGCCATTTGATGAACTGGCCGCTGACGGCCCGCGGATAGATTTTCCGGGTCTTCTGGTAGAGCGATACCACCGCCTCGACCGTGTCGCCATCGGGCGCCGACGCTGCGGGGGGGTTGACGTTGCTGGCTTGGATAGGGGTGGGGGTATCGCTCATGCCGCCAATTTAACTCACTGCGCGGCGACCTTCGTGCTCTGGGACAAATTCCAGACGTAGGCGGTCAGGACCTTCAGCTGATCCGGCGTGAAACGCGCGCCCTGGGCGGGCATCACGTTGGTCTTGCCGTTGTTGATCATGGAGACGACCTGGGCTTCGCCCCAGCCATGCAGCCAGATCTTGTCGGTCAGGTTCGGTGCGCCCAGGGCCTGGGTGCCCTTGCCTTCCGGGCCGTGGCAGGCGGCGCAGGCCGCGAACTTCGGCTTGCCGACCTGGGCCGCCACCGAGTTGTGGGCGCTGCCCGACAGGCTCAGCACGTAGTTGGCCACCGCCTTGACGTCCTCGGCGGTGCCCACCGCTGCGGCCATCGGGGGCATCACGCCCTGGCGGCCTTCGACGATGGTCTTCTCGATGTACGCGGGGCTGCCGTCGCCACCCAGCCAGTCGTTGTCGGTCAGGTTGGGGAAGGACTTGCTGCCGCGGGCGTCGGAGCCGTGGCACTGCGCGCAGTTGTTGACGAACAGGCGCTCGCCGATGGCCATGGCCTTCGGGTTCTTGGCCAGCGCTTCAGGGGCCTGGCCGTTGAACTCGGCATAGACCGCCTTCATCGCCTCGGCGGCCTTGGCCTGCTCGGCCTGCAGCTGCCCGGCCGACGACCACTTCAGGCCACCTTCGGCCGCGCCGAAGCCCGGGTACAGGGCCAGGTAGGCGATCGAAAACACCACCGTGATCAGGAACAGGCCCATCCACCAGCGCGGCAGCGGGTTGTTCAGCTCACGCAGGTCAACGTCCCAGGTGTGGCCGGTGGTGTTGTCATCGGCCATCGGGCGGTGCTTGCTCGCGCCGATCAGGACGGCCAGGCAGAACACCAGACCGCCCGCGACGATGGCCACCACATAGAGCGACCAAAACGAACTCACAAAATCACTCATTACTTTCTCCTTGGTGTCGGCGGCCGCAAGCAGCCGCCGCGCACGTCATTGCCGTTCAGAGGACGGGTCTGCGACATCGGGCTCGAGGAAAGGCAGCTGGGCCGCCTCGTCGAACGCAGACTGACGCTTGCGCTGCCAAGTCCAGACCATCAGCGCCAGGAACAGCACCATGGCCAGCACCGTGATCGCGCTGCGGTAGACATTGATGTCGAATTCCATCAGTCGCTCCGGTGATTACTTGCGAGCGGTGCCCAGCACCTGCAGGTAGGCAATGACGGCGTCGATCTCGGTCTTGTCCTTGACCTCGTCGGCGGCCTTGGCGATCTCGTCGTCCGTGTAGGGGACGCCGACCACGCGCAGGGCCTTCATCTTGGGCGCCAGCTCGGCCGGGTTCAGCGTCGTCTTGGCGAGCCACGGGTAGGACGGCATGTTCGACTCGGGCACCACGTCACGCGGGTTGTTCAGGTGAACACGGTGCCACTCGTCGGAGTAGCGGCCGCCCACGCGGTGAAGGTCCGGACCGGTGCGCTTGGAGCCCCACTGGAACGGGTGGTCGTAGACGAACTCGCCGGCCACCGAGTAGGGGCCGTAGCGCAGCGTCTCGGCGCGGAAGGGGCGCACCATCTGCGAGTGGCAGTTGTAGCAGCCCTCGCGGATGTAGACGTCCCGACCGGCCAGTTGCAGCGCGGTGTAGGGCTTGAGGCCCTCGACCGGCTGGGTCGTCGAGCGCTGGAAGAACAGCGGCACGATCTCCACCAGGCCACCGAATGCGACGGTGACCAGGATCAGCACGATCATCAGGAAGTTGCTGGTCTCGATCTTCTCGTGACCCGTCGGCTTGTGACTAGCCATGTTGTTTCTCCTTCTCTCGGGCTCAGGCGTGGGCAGCGACGGCGGGCACCGGCACCGACACGGCCTTGCCGTTGGCGATCGTCATCACGACGTTCCAGAGCATGATGAACATGCCGCTCAGGTACAGCAGGCCGCCCAGCACGCGCATCACGTAGAACGGATAGGTCGCCTTGACGCTCTCGACGAAGCTGTAGACCAGCGTGCCGTCGGGGTTGACCGCGCGCCACATCAGACCCTGCATCACACCGGCGATCCACATCGCGGCGATGTAGAGCACGATGCCGATGGTGGCGATCCAGAAGTGCAGCTCGATCGCCTTGGTGCTGAACATCGCCTTGCGGCCGAACATGCGCGGGATCAGGTGGTACAGGCAGCCGATCGACACCAGACCCACCCAGCCCAGGGCACCGGAGTGCACGTGGCCGACGGTCCAGTCCGTGTAGTGCGACAGCGCATTGACGGTCTTGATCGACATCATCGGACCTTCGAAGGTCGACATGCCGTAGAACGACAGCGAGACGATCAGGAACTTCAGGATCGGGTCGTCACGCAGCTTGTGCCAGGCGCCCGACAGGGTCATGATGCCGTTGATCATGCCGCCCCACGACGGTGCCAGCAGGATCAGCGAGAAGATCATGCCGATCGACTGCGTCCAGTCCGGCAGCGCGGTGTAGTGCAGGTGGTGGGGGCCCGCCCACATGTACGTGAAGATCAGCGCCCAGAAGTGCACGATCGACAGGCGGTACGAGTACACCGGACGCTCGGCCTGCTTGGGGATGTAGTAGTACATCATGCCCAGGAAGGCGGCGGTCAGGAAGAAGCCCACGGCATTGTGGCCGTACCACCATTGCACCATCGCGTCCTGGACACCGGCGTAGGCCGAGTAGCTCTTGGTGAGCGTGACCGGGATTTCAGCGCTGTTGACGATGTGCAGCAGGGCCACGGCGATGATGAAGGCGCCGAAGAACCAGTTCGCCACATAGATGTGGCGCACCTTGCGGATGCCCACCGTGCCGAAGAACACCACGGCGTACGCGACCCAGGTGACCGTGATCAGGATGTCGATCGGCCACTCCAGTTCGGCGTATTCCTTGCCGGTGGTGATGCCCAGCGGCAGCGTGATCACCGCCAGCACGATGGTCAGGTTCCAGCCCAGGAAGGTGAACCAGGCCAGGCCAGGCGCGAACAGCCGGGTCTGGCAGGTGCGCTGGACCACGTGGTAGCTGGTGGCGAAGAGCACCGAGCCACCAAAGGCGAAGATCACTGCATTGGTGTGCAGCGGTCGCAGGCGACCGTAGCTGAGCCACGGAATGCCGTTGATCAACTCAGGCCAGGCGAGCTGGGAAGCGACGATGACGCCCACCAGCATGCCGACGATGCCGTACACGACGGACAGGACAGCAAACCATCGGACGACTCCGTCTTCATAGACCGGTTGCCCCGGTGCGGAACTATTTGCCATTGAAGGCCTCCTTCTTCTTGAGACTCAAAGGGACTCAGGTAACCCTAGGATCAGGATTGTTTTGTAAGCGGTCTTGCGGCCGCTTGATCGGCATCAACCGGGGTGACCTCCTGTTGCAGGATCCGCTCACCCTCGCGTTCCAGATCGTCGAACTGACCCCGGTGCAGGGCCCAGGCGAACACGCCGATGATCCCCAGCACCAGCACCGCAGACAGCGGGATCAGCAACCACATCACTTCCATCGCGACTCTCTTCAGCGGGCCAGCCGCAGCGAATTGCCCACCACCAGCAGCGAGCTGAGCGCCATGCCCAGACCCGCGGCCCAGGGCGGCAGGTAGCCTGCCAGCGCCAGCGGAATGCAGGCCGCGTTGTAGGCCGCGGCCCAGATCAGGTTCTGCCGCACGATGCCGATGGCGCGCCGGGCCAGCTGGCGCGCCATCACCAGATCGGCCAGGCGGTTCGAGCTGACCACGGCGTCGGCGTGCACGCGCGAGACCAGCGCGCCATGCCCCATCGCGAAAGACACATCGGCACGCGCCAGTACCGGGGCGTCGTTGACCCCGTCGCCCACCATGCCGCAGACCTGCCCGGCGGCCTGGGCCTGGGCGACGACGGCCAGCTTGTCCTCGGGCGTGGCACCACCCTGCGCCAGATCCAGCCCCAGCGCCGAACCGACCGCCTGCACGCGCAGCGGGTCATCGCCGGACAGCAGCGCCACCTGGACGCCGCCCGCCTGCAAGGCCTGCACGGCCTGGCGGGCATCGGGCCGCAGGCGCTCCTCGAAGCCGAAGCGCCACTGCACCTGGCCCACCGGTCCGAAACAGACCTCCTGGCCGCGCGCCGGCAAACCGGGCTCGGCCTGCACCCAGGCCCGCGAACCCAGGCGCCAGCGCCGTCCGGTGGGATCGGTGGCCTGCATCCCCTGCCCGGCTTCCTCCTGGACATCGGCCCAGTCCACCGCCTGCGCGCGGCCCACGGCGCGCGGATCGCTGGCCAGGGCCTGCGCCAGCGGGTGCGACGACCAGCGTGCCAGGGCCAGTGCGGCCTGCTCGGCCTGCGCCTGGGGCTCGTCACCGGCCTCGCGCTCGGTGGCGGACCAGTGCGGCCGGTCCTCGGTCAGCGTGCCCGTCTTGTCCATGAACAGGCGGTCGATGCGGGCCAGGGCTTCCAGCGCATCCAGGCGCTGCACCATCACGCCGCGCCGGGCCAGCGCCCCGGTGGCCGCCACCAGCGCCGACGGCGCGGCCAGCGACAGCGCGCACGGGCAGGTGACGATCAGCACCGACACCATCACCCACAGCGCACGGTCGGGGTCGATCAGGCTCCAGACCGCCGCGGCGCCGAAGGCCAGCAGCAGCACCGCCCACAGGAAAGGACCGGCCCAGGCGTCGGCCCAGCGCGCCAGCGCCGGGCGCTGGCTGAGGGCGTCACGCATCATTGTGACGATGGCCTGGTAGCGGGTGTCGGCGCCGACGCGCTCGACCCGCATCACCACCGGTCCGCCCAGGTTCAGGCTGCCACCCACCAGTTCGTCGCCGGGCTGATGCAGCACGGGCACCGACTCGCCGCTCAGCAGCGACTCGTCGGCCTGCGTCGTGCCCACTTCCAGTCGGCCATCGGCCGGGAAGGCCGCGCCCAGCGGTACGCGCACGCGGTCGCCCGGTTGCAGTCGCTGCACGCTGATGCGCTCGACCTCGCCATCGGCGCGCAGGCGCAGCGCGGTTTCCGGCATGCCGGCCAGCGACTGCTCCAGCGCCTCGGCGGCGCGGTGGCGCGCGCTCATCTCCAGATAGCGCCCGCCCAGCAGGAAGCTGATGAACATCGTGAACGAATCGAAGTAGACCTCGTGTCCGAACACGCCGTGGGGGTCGAAGGTGGCGCCGGAACTGGCCACGAAGGTCACCAGCAGACCCAGCGCCACCGGCACGTCCATGCTGATGCGCCGGGCGCGCACCGCATGCCAGGCGTTGCGCATCATCGGCCCGGCCGAGAACAGCAGCACCGGCAGCGACACCAGCCAGCAGCCCCAGTTCAGCAACTGGCGCAGGTCGGGCTCGATCTGGTTGCCGCTGGCCACGTAACTGGGCGTGGCGAACATCATCACCTGCATGGCGCAGAAACTGGCCACGAACAGACGCCACAGCGCCTGGCGACGCTCGCGCCGGCGCAACTCGCGCGCCGGAGCGGCGGCATCGGGCACGGCGTCATAGCCGGCACCGCGCACCGCGCGCACCAGCATGGATGGACGGGTGCGCGAAGGATCCCAACGCACCTGGGCGCGGTGGCCGGCGGCGTTCACCTGGGCGTCCAGCACGCCGTCAACCCGCTGCAGCGCGGCTTCGATCGTGCCCGCGCAGGCGGCGCAGTACATGCCCGAGACCAGGAAGGCCGATTCGGCCACCCGCGCCCCACCGCCCTGCTCCACCATCCGCGTGAAGGCCCGCTGCTCGACGGGGTCATCCAGCACGTCCAGTTCGGCGTTGGATCCCGGATCAGGTTCGGCGATGGCAGCAGACGACGTCACGACGGCGGAGGAACAAGGAGAAGCGATTCAGAGACAGGCGCGCCATCGGACGGACCGCGGGCGCACGATAATCTAGCGCCACGACCTGTATTGGACATGACAAAGATCAAGCCAACGCCCGCCACCCTCACTCATCTGGCCTGCCTGGCCCTGGGCAGCCTGTCGATTGCGGCATCGGCGCAACAGGCGCAGCAGTTGCCGACCGTCAACCTGGGCGCCGGCATGTACAACATCGTCGCCCAGGTCGCCCGCACCGAGGATCAGCGCGCCACTGGCCTGATGTACCGGCGCGAGATGCCGGCCCACGAAGGCATGATCTTCGTCTTCGAGCAGCCCGCCACCCAGTGCTTCTGGATGCGCAACACGCTGATCCCGCTGTCGACCGCCTTCGTCGATGAAGACGGCACGATCGTCAACATCGAGGACATGGCCCCGATGACCGAGAACTCGCACTGCTCGAAGAAGCCGGTGCGATTCGTGCTGGAGATGAACCAGGGCTGGTTCGCCAAGCGCGGCTTCAAGGCCGGCAGCAAGCTGCGCGGGCCCCTGTTCAAGGCCTCCTGAGCGGCCAGAAACGACACAGGCCGGCGGTGAGCCGGCCTGCGGTGCTGAGAGACTGTCTGACTGGTCAGGCGAAGTTCGCCTCGGCGAACGACCAGTTGACCAGCGAGTTCAGGAAGGTCTCGACGAACTTCGGGCGCAGGTTGCGGAAGTCCACGTAGTAGGCGTGCTCCCACACGTCGATCGTCAGCAGCGCCTTGTCGCCGGTGGTCAGCGGGGTGCCCGCGGCGCCCATGTTGAGGATGTCCACCGAGCCGTCAGCCTTCTTGACCAGCCAGGTCCAGCCCGAGCCGAAGTTGCCGACGGCGCTCTTGGTGAAGGCTTCCTTGAAGGCGGCGTACGAGCCCCACTTGGCGTTGATCGCCGCGGCCAGCGCGCCCGAGGGCTCGCCGCCACCGTCCTTCTTCAGGCAGTTCCAGAAGAAGGTGTGGTTCCAGATCTGGGCCGCGTTGTTGTAGATGCCGGCCGTCGACTTCTTGACGATGTCTTCCAGGCTGGCGTTCTCGAACTCGGTGCCCGGGATCAGGTTGTTCAGGTTGGTGACGTAGGCGTTGTGGTGCTTGCCATGGTGGTACTCCAGCGTCTCGCGGCTCATGTGCGGAGCCAGGTCGTCGAGGCCGAAGGGCAGCGCGGGCAGCGTGTGGGTCGTCATGGAATCTCCTTGATGGGGGTGGGCATCCTGGCGGCCGGGGATCCTGGCGCGCTCAGGGGGCTGACTTTGTGATTGTAGGCAGGCACTGAGGCCTGGGCCGCCATGGGGTCAAGCGCTCAGCCTGGTGCACCAGGAGGATGCGTCACCGCCATGCCCACTTCGCCATCGGCCCAGACCGCGGTGAGCGCCTGGCCCTGCTGCAGACCATGGGCGCGCAGCACCGGCTGGCCGTCGGCATCGGTCACCCAGGCATAGCCGCGCTCCAGCACCCGGCGGGGGTCCAGCGCGCCCAGCTGCGCGGCCAGTGCGCCCAGGCGGGCACGCCGCTCGGCCGTGGCCTGCTCGGCCGCGCGGTGCACACGTTGGCCGCGCAAGGCCAGTGCCTCGGTGTTCTGGCGGGTGGCGGCGCGCAGCGCGGCCAGCAGGCGCTCGCCCTGGCGCTCCAGCGCCAGGCGCTGCAGCCCGATGGCCTGCGCCGGTCGCCGCAGGCGCAGGCCCAGCAGGTCCAGGCGCTGGCCGTGGCGGTCCAGTTCGCGCTGCCACTGCCGCCGCAGCAGGTGGGCGCGCGTGTCCAGCGCGCTCAGCAACTCGTCCAGCGCCGGGGCCACCTGCTCGGCCGCTGCGGTGGGCGTGGCCGCCCGCCGGTCGGCCGCCAGATCGGCCAGCGTGATGTCGCTCTCGTGGCCCACGCCGCAGATCACCGGCAGCGGTGAGGCCGCGATCGCCCGCACCACGCGCTCGTCGTTGAAGGCCCACAGGTCCTCGAGCGAGCCTCCGCCGCGGCACAGCAGGATCGCTTCAGCGTGGGGATCGGCCGCCGCTGCGGCCAGGGCTCGGACCAGCGACGCCGGCGCCTCGGCGCCCTGCACCAGGCTGGGCACCAGGTGCAGCGCCACATAGGGTGCGCGCCGGGCCAGTGTGGTGACGACATCATGCAGGGCCGCGCCCGACGCCGAGGTCACCAGCGCCACGCAGCGCGGCAGCGCCGGCAAGGGGCGCTTGCGCGCGGCGTCGAACAGGCCCAGCGCTTCGAGCCGGGCTTTCAGGCGCAGGAATTCCTCGTACAGCGAGCCGGCCCCGACCAGCGACATCGCCTCGACCACCATCTGCAGCTCACCGCGCGCCTCGTAGACCGCCAGACGGCCACGCAGCTCGACCTGCTGGCCGTCGCGCGGCGCGAACGCCAGCAGCGAGGCCGCACGGCGGAACATCGCGCAGCGCAGCGCAGCACCGGCGCCGCTGCCGTCCTTCAGCGTGAAGTAGCAATGGCCGCTGGCCGCGCGGGTGAAGCCGCTGAGCTCGCCGCGCACGCTGACCGACGCGAAGCGCGCCGACAGGGCATCGCCCACCGCCAGCAGCAGCGCCCCGACGCTCCAGGCCCGCGATGCCGGTTCCAGCGTCGTCATGCCGTGCCGCGCCGAGGCCCGCGGCCTTCGGTCCATAATCGCGCGTTCATTGAAAAGGACCGTGTCAGGGACCGCATGCTGTCGATCATACAAGCCGCCGGCTGGCCGATCTGGCCATTGATCCTGTGTTCCGTGGCTGCGCTGGCGCTGGTGTTCGAGCGCCTGTCGGCGCTGCGCCGCGCCCGCATCGCGCCCGACGGCCTGGTGGACGAGGTGATCGGCGTCACCCGCCAGGCCATGCCCACCGCCGACATGCTGTCGAAGCTGGCCGACAACTCGCTGCTGGGCTCGGTCTTGGCCGCCGGCGTCAAGGTGGTGGCCCTGGATCCGCGCTGCCCCGAGGAACAGATCCGGGAAGCCTTCGAGAGCGCCGGCCGCGCCGCGGCCCACCAGCTGGAGCGCTACCTGAACGCGCTGGCCACGATCGCCTCCGCCGCCCCGCTGCTGGGCCTGCTGGGCACGGTGATCGGCATGATCGAGATCTTCGGCTCGCAGGGCGGCAGCGGCACCAATCCGGCGCAGCTGGCGCACGGCATCTCGGTGGCGCTGTACAACACCGCCTTCGGCCTGATGGTGGCCATCCCCTCGCTGATCGCGCATCGCTTCTTCCGCGGGCGGGTGAACGAGTCGCTGCACGAGATGGAGCAAGGCGCCGAGCGGCTGCTGCACCACCTGCGCCGCCTGCCGCTGCGGCAGTTCTGAGGCCGGCCATGAACTTCCGCCGCCCCACCAGCGAGGAACCGGAGATCAACCTGATCCCGTTCATCGATGTGCTGCTGGTGATCCTGATCTTCCTGATGCTGTCGACCACCTACTCGAAGTTCACCGAGTTGCAGGTGACCTTGCCCGTGGCCGACGCCGACGCCACCCGCGAGCGCCCGGCCGAGATCATCGTCAGCGTCACGGCCGATGGCCGCTACGCGCTGGACGGCCAACTCGTCGAAGGCCGCAGCGTCGACGTGCTGGGCGCTGCGCTGCGCGAGAGCGCGAGCCAGCGCAAGGACCCCTTCCTGATCATCTCCGCCGATGCCGCCGCGGCCCACCAGTCGGTGATCAACGTGCTGGACGCTGCCCGGCGCGCCGGCCTGTCGCGCATCACCTTCGCGGCGCAGAACGGCAGCCACGCCAACGAACAGTGAGCCGTTTCGGCGACGCCCTGCAGGCCCAGTGGTGGCGGCCCGAACCGGGGGTGCTGGCCTGGCTGCTGTGGCCGCTGTCCTGGGGCTTGCAGCGCGCTGCGCTGTGGCTGCGCGGGCGTGATCGCCAGCGCGCACGGCAACTGCCGGTGCCGGTCCTGGTGGTGGGCAACCTGATCGTCGGCGGTGCCGGCAAGACGCCCACCACGATCGCCCTGATCCAGGCGCTGCGGGAGCGCGGCTGGCGGCCCGGGCTGATTTCGCGCGGCCACGGCCGACGCGACAGCGGGCTGCGCCTGCTGGGTCCCCAGGTCAGCGCCGCCGAGGTGGGCGACGAGCCCTTGCTGATCCACCGCCGCACCGGCGTGCCCGGCATGGTGGGCGCCGATCGCACCGAGGCCGCACGCAGCCTGTTGGGCGCCCACCCCGAGGTGAACCTGCTGCTGGCTGACGACGGCCTTCAGCACGCCCGGCTGGCGCGCGACTGGCAGCTGATCGTCTTCGATGCGCGCGGCATCGGCAACGGCCTGACCCTGCCCGCTGGCCCGCTGCGCGAGCCGTGGACGACCCGCGTGCCGGCGCACAGCAGCGTGCTGTACAACGCCGAGCAGCCCAGCACGCCCTGGCCGGGCCACCTGGCCCAGCGCCGCCTGGCAGGCGCCGTGCCGCTGGCCGACTGGTGGGCGGGCCAGCCGCCAGCTGCGGACGCCTGGCAGACCCTGGGCAGCGGGCCGGTGCCGCTGGCCGCGGCGGGGCTGGCCGAGCCCGAGCGCTTCTTCACCATGCTGCGCGCCCAGGGCCTGGACTGCCGCTGCCTGCCGCTGCCCGACCACGCGCCGCTCGATCCCCTGCCCTGGCCGGCCAACGAGCCGGTGGTGCTGCTGACCGAGAAGGACGCGGTCAAGCTGACGCCTGGCCGGGTGCCGCCGGGCCAGTCCATCTGGGTGGTGGCGCTAGACTTCCAGCTACCGCGGGCGCTGGTCGACGAGATCGACCAGGCCCTTCACGCCTGCCACCCCCACAAGCCTGCCCGATGAGTGTCGACCACCGATTGCTGGACCTGCTGGTCTGCCCCCTGTGCAAGAGTTCGCTGCGCCTGCGCCGCGATGAGCAGAATCGCCCCACCGAACTGGTCTGTGTGGCCGATCGCCTGGCCTTCCCGATCCGTGATGGCATCCCGGTGATGCTGGCCAACGAGGCGCGTGCGCTGCCGGCCGAGGAAGAGGCGTGAGCTTTTCGGTGCTGATCCCGGCGCGCATGGCGTCGAGCCGGCTGCCGGACAAGCCGCTGGCCGACATCGGTGGCCTGCCGATGGTGGTGCGGGTGGCCCAGCGGGTCAGCGGCATCGGTGCCCGCCAGGTGGTGGTGGCGGCCGACGATGCCCGCATCGTCGACGCCTGCCGGCTGCACGGCGTGTCGGCACTGATGACCCGGGTAGACCATCCCAGTGGCAGCGACCGCCTGGCCGAGGCCTGCGAGGCGCTGGGCCTGTCCGGTGATGATGTGGTGGTGAATGTCCAGGGCGACGAGCCGCTGATCGATCCGGCCCTGGTGCGCGCCTGCGCCGACCTGCTGGCCGCCCACCCGGACTGCGCGGTGGCCACCGCGGCGCACCCGATCCACAGCGTCGAGGATTTCGCCAACCCGAACGTCGTCAAGGTGGTCTGCGACCAGCGCCGCCGTGCCCTGTACTTCAGCCGCGCGCCGATTCCCTGGTGGCGCGACGGCTCGCGCCCGGGTGCCGCTGCGCTGCCGCCAGTGCCCGCCTGGCGCCACATCGGCCTGTACGCCTACCGCGCCGCCACGCTGCGCCGCTTTCCCACGCTGAGCCCGGCGCCGCTGGAACAGGTCGAGTCGCTTGAGCAACTGCGGCTGATGTGGCATGGCGAGTCGATCGTCGTCCACGAGGCGCTGGAGGCCCCGGCGGCCGGTGTCGACACCCCCGAGGATCTGGCGCGCGTGCGCCGCCTGTTCCCAGGGTAAGCCCGCTCCGGACGCACCCCGGCTGTCAGTCTGACGCAGGGGTGCCCATGCTATTCTGGACCCCATCCCCACGCCGCGCGGCCCGGACCACCGGGTCAGGTCGCGACCAACGGCCCATCAGGCCGTCCACAGAATCACATCACTCCGAGGCAATTCACCCATGCGACTGATCCTTTTGGGCGCTCCCGGCGCCGGCAAAGGCACCCAGGCCAGCTTCATCTGCCAGAAGTTCGGCATTCCCCAGATTTCCACCGGCGACATGCTGCGCGCCGCCGTCAAGGCCGGCACCGAGCTGGGTCTGGCTGCGAAGAAGGTCATGGATGCCGGCGGTCTGGTCAGCGACGACATCATCATCGGTCTGGTCAAGGAACGCATCCAGCAGCCCGACTGCGCCAAGGGCTTCCTGTTTGACGGCTTCCCCCGCACGATTCCCCAGGCCGACGCGATGAAGGCGGCCGGCGTCAAGCTGGACCTGGTGCTTGAGATTGACGTGCCCGACTCGGCCATCATCGAGCGCATGAGCGGCCGCCGTGTCCACGTGGCCTCGGGCCGCACCTACCACGTCAAGTACAACCCGCCCAAGGTCGAAGGCAAGGATGACGTCACCGGCGAAGAGCTGATCCAGCGCGCTGATGACGCTGAAGAGACGGTGCGCAAGCGCCTGGACGTGTACCACTCGCAGACCCGTCCGCTGGTCGACTACTACAGCGCCTGGGCCGCCACCGGCGACGCCCAGGCCCCGCGCTATGCCCGCATCTCGGGCGTCGGCTCGGTGGAAGACATCACCGCCAGCGCGCTGAAGGCGCTGGGCTGATCCCGCCGTCGGCTGGGTCTTCCACGCACAGCAGGGCCGCCTTCGGGCGGCCCTTTTGCATGGCGGAGGCCCCCGACAGCCCGGCTCGGTGCACAATTGACGTTTACGTCAACGTCAACCACTCGAGCAGGAGCAACCCATGGATATCGCCGGCAAGGTCTTCATCGTCACCGGAGGCGCCTCCGGGCTGGGCGAAGGCACGGCGCGCATGCTGGCCGCGAACGGCGGCCGGGTGGTCATCGCCGACCTGCAGCAGGACAAGGGCGAGGCCCTGGCACGCGAACTGGGCGGCACCTTCGTGCGCTGCGATGTCAGCAACGAGGACGATGGCCGCGCCGCAGTCGCGGCCGCCACCGCGATGGGCAAGCTGATGGGCCTGGTCAACTGCGCCGGCATTGCACCGGCGGCCAAGACCGTGGGCAAGGACGGTGCGCACGCGCTGGCTCTGTTCGCCAAGGTCATCCAGGTCAACCTGGTGGGCAGCTTCAACATGATCCGCCTCGCGGCCGAGGCCATGTGCCGCAACGAACCCGAAGCCACCGGCGAGCGTGGTGTGCTGATCAGCACCGCCAGCGTGGCGGCCTTCGACGGCCAGATCGGCCAGGCGGCCTACTCGGCCAGCAAGGGCGGCGTGGTCGGCATGACGCTGCCGATTGCCCGCGATCTGGCGCGCAACGGCATCCGCAACATGACGATCGCCCCGGGCATCTTCGGCACCCCGATGCTGTTCGGCATGCCGCAGGAGGTGCAGGATTCACTGGCCGCCGGCGTGCCCTTCCCCAGCCGGCTGGGTCGGCCCGAGGACTACGCCAAGCTGGTACACCAGATCGTCACCAACGACATGCTCAATGGTGAGGTGATCCGTCTGGATGGCGCGATTCGACTGGCGCCGCGCTGAACGCTGCCGCACCACCGCCGCAGGACGGCGGCGGTGGTGCGCGTCCTGCGAGGGGTGGTGGACCGAAGGGGGTCAGCGGGTCTGACCGGTGCGCTGCTGGGCGTCCTGCACCATCTTGCGCGACTGCTGGCTCTCGTACTCCCACATGCCGGCCGTCTTGCAGGTCTTGGTGGGGATCTTGGAGCCGGTGGGGCGCTCGTAGCGGCAGACCATGCGGTCCGGGTCGTTGCTCGGCTGGGACGCCGAATCGGCGGTGGCCGCGGCCACATGACTGGTGGGCGGCGTCTGCGCCCAGGCAGGAAGGGCCATGCTGCAGGCGGCAACCAGGATCATTCGGGACAACATCTTCAAACCTCCAGACGCCCGGCTGACACCAACGGGGCGATAATCAAGAAAATACAACCGATTTCAACCGACCTCTTCGGGTCGACTCGTTGAACGAGTATAGTTGAGAGAATCAACGACGAACTATCGAAGAGACTTTAACCTTTCCCAGGTATCTGAGAAGTCATTCAAACAGTTTCGAATGATGTCCTCATTTTTCCGCCATTTCTCAGGGTGCGGTTTGGTGAGCGTATGCCGGGATGGTGGTAACGGAGCGCTGAGCCGTGCCTGCAAGGCAGAATCAATAGCGATACCTGCAAAATCACAGATCCTGCGCACCACCTGATCGGGCTGACGGGTGAGGTCGGTGTAGTTCACCGCCATCCAGCGCTCGGGCGGCAGCGCACTGAGGTCATCCAGCGCAATGGTATTCGTGGTATTCCATTGGAATGTGGCCACGTCGGCCAATGGGCGACCGCGTAATTGACGCCAGCCCGGCGGCAGCAGCAAGGACCAATCGCCGTCCCAGCCCGGCATATTCGAATAAGTGACCCAGCCGCCGCTTTCCCAGGCATCGATGATGCTGCTGATATTCTCCCAGGGGTCGCGCCACAGGAACACGAATTTGGCCTGGGGAAACAGGCTTGCGAAAAATGGCACGCGCAAGGCGTTCTTCGGGGTTTTCTCCAGCACCCTCACCGGCCCGGCATCGGCCGGCAGGGGTTCGCCCTGGGGGTTTCGCAGCCGCGCACGCAAGCGCGCGGCCATGTCGGCGGCCAATTCGGGGTTGGCATGCGACGTGTCCAGACGGTTGTCTTCCAGACCGTCGGTGCCCGGGGCGAATTGCTCGTAGCCCTCGACCAGCCAATGGGCCTCGCCGCCCACGGTCCACCACTGGGGTGTGCTGGCCAGTGTTTCGAACAGCAAGGTGCTGCCCGAGCGCGGTGCCGCGATGATGAACACCGGGGCGATGCCCTGGGGGGCGATGGCTGGCGCGGGGGCATCGCGCCGGATCGCCGACGGCGCCGGTGACGTGCTCATGGTCGCTGCCGCGCTCGCCACAACGGGCGACGGAGCCGTTTGGGTCAGGCTGGTCTGCCCTTCGCTGACCAGGTAGCGCCCCACCCGTGCCATCAGCACGCGCATGGTCGGGGCCTTGTTGCTGCGCATCGACAGGCGTTCGCCGTGGGCCTGGGTCACCTCGCGCAGCGCCTGGGCCATGTAGCGGAACTGCTCCAGGCCCTCATCCGAGTCGGCATAGAGCGACCACAGCTGGCGCCAGTCGTTGCAGAAGCTGCGCAGCAGGCTCTGGAAGCGCAGCACATCGTGCACCGAGCCGCCTGCCCCGGGCGTGGGCTCCAGGTCGGCCGCCAGATCGCCCAGCAAGGACTCCAGTTCGGAGGGCGGCATCACCCGGAAGGTGTTGTAGCGCTCCAGCGCCAGGCTGACCTCGCGCCCGGGTTGGTAGCCCACACGCTGCGGGAGCTGGCCCGGTGGCGTGCCCATGGCCATGTTCCAGAAGGCCGCGCTGCCTGAGGTGTCGGCGACCAGGTGGATGCGTTCCTCGTCGGTGTCGTTCTCGACCCGGTGCAGGCGCCAGTTGTCGAAGATCCAGGCCTCGCCGGGCGCCATGTAGACGCACTCGTCCTCGCACCAGAACTTCACGCCCGGGCGGGTCAGCACGGGAATGTGCACCCGCACGCGGGTGAACCAGTGGTAGTTCATGTCGGCGTGCTCGGGCACCTTGGCGCCCGGCGCCAGCCGCATCAGCCGCGAGCGACCCCAGACCACGCCGAAGTGCGCCAGCACCTGGCGGATGTAGGGCGTGGCCTGCAGGTGGGGCGTCATGGCCATGCGGCCGGTGACATCGTCGTTCTCGGCACCGTCCACCGTGATCAGCCGGCAGGCGGTGTTGCCTTCGAAGGCGTTGGGATGACTCACCCAGGCCTCGGGCGGCAGCGCGCGCACTTCCTGCGCCAGGCGATCGGCGTCGAACTGCAGGGGCAGCTTGAAGAAGGGTTGGGCCAGTTTCATCAGAACTCCAGCGACGAGGACCGGGTGCTGAAGCCACCCAGCACCTCCTGCAGTTCGCGCAGCGCCTGAATCTCGACCTCGCTGAGATCGGGATGCCACAGGTCGAAGATCATCACCACCCGGATCTGGTCGCTGCGGTTCCAGGCCTCGTGCGAGTAGGTGTCGTCGAAGACCACGACCTCGCCTTCCTTCCAGGCGTGCTCGATGCCGGCCACGTTGAGCGCGCAGTTCGCCGGCACGATCAGCGGCAGGTGGCCCACCAGGCGGGCGTTGGTCACGCCGTAGTGCGGCAGCAGGTGCGTGCCAGGCCCCAGGATGCTGAACAGCACCTCCGGGCCGTGGCCGGTGACCCGTGACAGCGGCAGCTGATCGATCGCGGCAGCGGTCACGGGACAGGCGGCGGCGTTGTTCTCGTTGCGCTGTCCGTGGCGGTAGAAGTAGTAGCCGTCCCAGCGCGACGGACCGGTCTGGTTGGCCAGGAAGGCCTGGGCCAGCGCCGGGTCGCCGAACACCGGCTCGCGGCCGGTGGGGTCCGACATCACTGCCAGCAGCTCAGCGCGGATCTGGGCCGCCTGGGCTTCCAGCTGGTCGACGCCGCGGATGCGGGTCTTGTCGATGTAGGGCGACTGCGCCAGGCCGGGCACCGGAAAGCGCGTCGGGTGCTGGCGCTTGTCCGGCGCGTCGTAGACCGCCTCGCCCAGCTGGATCAGCGCGAAGCCGATGACGCGGTCCATGTCGGCCTGGCCGTGGCGGGCGACGATGCCCGACAGGATCTGGTCGCACAGGCTGCGCTTGTGCTCGCGGACCATGGACAGCGCATGAACCACGGCGGCACGCATCGCGGGTGGCGTGGAGCTCTCGCTGATCCAGCGGCCCTGGCGCTGTGCGTCGTCGATGGCGCGCGCGTAGTGCAGCACCGCCGCGTTGAGGTCGCCCCCCTGCTCCAGCAGCCGCGCACAGGACAGCCGCGCAGCGAACAGCGCGGGCTGTGCGGTCAGCAGCCGCCGGTAGGAGGCCAACGCGGCGGCGCCATCGCCCTCGGCTTCCTGGATGTTGGCCAACTGATTCAGGGTCAGCGGGTCCTGCGGTGCGCTGTTCAAGGCGGCCTGCACATGCTGCCGGGCGGTGCGCAGGTCGTTCGCGCTGAGGGCCAGCACGGCCAGGGCATTGCGCACCTCGACGTGCTCGGGGGCCGCATCGACCAGTCGATTCAGGATCGACAAGGCCTCCGGCAGGCGTCCGGCGCCCATGCAGGCCCGCGCCGTGTTGAAGGACTCCGTGAACTCGACTGCATCCATCGCCATCTTCCATCCGATCCCAGGCCGGTCGCTTCGTTCCCCACGCAGCGCTCAGGCCTCGTAACCCCAGCGCGACATCAGACTGGACAGGCCGGGCACCAGAACGCGCAGCTGCGGCTCATAGGCGCGCCAGCGGCCCACTGCCTTGGCGGTCACCGGCTTGACCACCTGATGGTAGCTGGGGGTGCCAATATAGCCCCGGCGCCGCGCATTCTGCGCGGGCTCGAGCATGGCCGGGTCCCATGCCAGATCACAGAACTGGGCGATCTGCCGGGCATAGCCTTCCAGGTCGGCCACCAGCGACTCGTAGCGCACCTCCATCACCCGCGGTTGCAGCAGTTCAACGGCGGCGTACCACTGCGCAAACATCGCGGCATAGCCGGCGCCCAGGGTCGGCAGGTCCTGGCACAGCCGTGCGAAATCGGGGGCCCGGTAGTGCTGGAAGTAGTTGCTGGTGATGACGTCCAGCGGATGACGCACCGCCATGATGATCGGGGCTTCGGGCCACAGACGGCGGATCACCGGCAGCCGCAGCATGTTCAAGGGGTTCTTGTCCAGCAGGCGCTGACCGGGTGCCAGGTCCACCTTGGTGGCCACCTGGCTCCAGTAGCGCTGGCGGGCGGCCTGCAGCTGCTCGGCGCTGGCCTGCGCCAGCGCGCGTGGATAGTCCAGGCCCTGTTCCTGCAGGCATTCCTGCGCGTCGAGCAGGAAGCGCTGCTCGTCCATGGTCTGAAGCCCGGGATGGGCGTCCATCATCTGTTCGAGCAAGGTGGTGCCGGAGCGCGGGAAGGCCACGATGAACACCGGGCTCTGGGCCGCGGACGGGGCCGCCGGGTCGTGCCAGCGCGCCACATCCTGCGGGTCACAGCCGGTGCGGCCGGGGTCGCCGAAGGCGATCTCCTGCCCCTGCGATCCCGGCGCCGCCATGCCGAAGAAAGCCATCTGAGAGCGGTGCGCCGCCGTGGCTGCCTCGAACGCCTCGGCGCTGCGCCCCAGCGTGTCCAGGGCCTTGGCCAGCGGGAACAGCAGCTCGTGGCGTGCGGGCTCGGGAACGTCCTTCGCCAGCAGCTGCTGGTACAGGCCCACGGCCTCCTCCGTCTGGCCATTGCGCGTGGCCATCTGTGCACACAGGCCCAGCCACCGCTCCTGCAGTTCCGGCGGAATCGACACGCGCACCGCCTGCAGCCGCGCAAAGCGCTGGTTGGCCTCGTCCAGGCGGTTGGTGCGCTCCAGCAGCGACACCAGGGTCATCTCCACCGCGTGGCCATTCTGGCGGGACAGTGACAACTGCTCGACGATGCCCAGGGCCGAGGCCTGGTCGCCAGCGGTGAGCAGCATCATCGCCACCTCGGCCAGCAGTTCAGGCGTCCAGCCCTGCCAGCTCTGCCAGTCCTGCAGCGCGCTGCGCAACGCCGCGGGCTCGCCGCTTTGCATCAGGGTCTGGGCGTAAAGGCAGCCAATCTCGGCCTCCACCGGGCGCTGCACCATGGCCAGCGCCAGCTGCTGTCGGGCTTCGGGCAACTGGCCGCGCTCGATCTCGAGCAGCGCCATGTTGTAGCGCAGCACGGGGTTCCAGCCCGCAATGCGTGCGGCCGCCTGGTAGCCCTCGGCCGCGTCATTCAACTGGCCCGAGGCCCGCAGGGCGGTCGCCAGGTTCATCCAGTGCGTGGGCTCGGTGGGCTGCAGGCGGGTCAGGGTCCGGAAGGCCGTGGCGGCGGCGCCAAAGTCGGCCTTGGCCTGCTTGATGATGCCGTAGACCAGCAGCACCTGCGGATCCTTGGGCGCGCCGATCAGGGCCATGTCGGCCCACTGGGAGGCCGCGTGCAGGTCACCCGCCTCGTAGGCGGCGTAGGCGCGCTGAATCGCCATGTTCTCTTGCATCGTTCAGGGAGCCCGCGATGTCAATGAAAGTCCAGAAATGAAATGAGCCGCGCGGCACAGCCGCGCGGCTCATGGATCGACTGGTCACAAGGACCAGTTCATCTCACTCAGAACGCCTGCTCCAGGCGCACGAACCAGCGGCGGCCGATCGTGTCGTAGGTCTGCACGTCGACGTTGCCGTTCAGCTGGAACTGGTAGGCCAGCGGCGGCTGCTTGTCGCCCACGTTGTTCACACCGACGATGACCTTGGTCTTGGTCTTCTCCATGCTGTAGGAGACGGCCACGTCGTGGTAGGTCACGCCACCCTGGCGAACCAGAACGGTCGGGCAGGTCGCCGTCGAGCAGAAGTTGGCGTCCTTGCTGTTGCTGATGTTGGTGCTGCTGATGTAGCGCGAGGTCCACAGCACGCCGAACGGGCCCATGCCCCACTGCACGTTGCCGGAAATGCGCCACTTGGCGAAGTTGCCGTAGCTCGGATCCAGCGTGCCAGCGGCTTCCTGTTCGACACCGTCACCCAGGTCGTACTTGAAGCTCTTGGTGTAGCTGGTGTCCAG
Organism: Ideonella alba; assembly: GCF_018069845.1. NCBI lineage: Bacteria > Pseudomonadati > Pseudomonadota > Betaproteobacteria > Burkholderiales > Sphaerotilaceae > Ideonella > Ideonella alba. The sequence continues at coordinate 138,648 of NZ_JAGQDD010000006.1, read as the reverse complement.
ACCCACGCGGAAGCGGCCGTAGGCGGTGGGCGGCAGCATGTAGCGCAGCGACACATCAATACCGTTGGTCTTGATGTAGCCGGCGTTCAGGTTGGACAGATCCATGTTGTCGATCTGGCCAGTGCCCGGGTCACGCTTGATGCGGTTGCAGAAGGCGTCGGACGGCGTGTTCAGGCAGGCCTTGGCGATCGTGGTCGGGTCGCCGGAGGTGATCGCGTCGTCGAGGCGGTAGTTCCAGTAGTCGGCCGTGACAGAGAAGCCCTTGATCAGGCTCGAGTCATAGACGAAGCCCAGGGTGAACACCTTGCCCTGTTCAGGCTTGAGGTTCTTGTTGCCACCCAGGAAGCCCAGGATCTGCGAGTTGTCCTGATCGTAGCCGCTGTTCGGCGGGATGTACTGGCAAGCGCGGCTGTAGCCGGGCTCGTTGCCGGTGGCCGTCTGGCAGGGATCGATGAAGGTGGGGAAGGTGCCCTGCGTGGCGCCGAAGCGGTCATTGATGGTCGGGGCGCGGAAGACCTGCGACGCCGTACCACGCACCATCAGGTCGGCGACCGGACGGTACTCCAGCTTGGCGGAGCTGTTGGTCGTGCTGCCGAAGCTGTCGTAGCTCGACAGGCGGCTGCCCAGCGTCAGGTTCAGGGCCTTGGCGCCCGGCATGTCCTTCAGCAGCGGAATGAACAGCTCACCGAACACTTCCTTGACGTTCTGCGTGCCAGAGGTGTCGCCACCGCAGGTCTCGGCCGCCAGCAGGCAGGAGTTGTAGGTCGGCGGCACATAGCGCGTCAGTTCATCGACCTTCACGCTCAGGTCCGACTTGCTGTAGGTAGCGCCCACGGCGGCCTGGATCGTGCCCGGGGTCCACTTGTAGACGTCACCGGTCATCACCAGGTCCAACGTGCGTTCGTTGGTGGAGGTGAAGTTGGTGTAGCCCACCGAGAACGGCGTCAGGCCGACCAGCGAGGCCTGGCCCGTGGCGTTGTCGGCCGTGACGTTGAAGATGTTGAACGCGTCGTTGGTCAGCGCGTTCTGCAGCAGGCCGCCGTTGATGTAGCCGCTGACGCCGGTGTTCTGGCGGTAGCCCTGGTAGGTGTAGGCCAGGTCCCAGGTCCAGGAGCTGTCGGCGACGGCACCGCGCGCACCCAGGGTCATCTGGCTCAGGGTGGTGGCGTTGTTCGACTGGCGCTTGCCCAGGTCGACCGGGCGCACCTGCATGTTCGTGCCAGCGGCACCGCCAGCCGAGGTGGAGCCGAAACGGATGCCGAACGGGTTGTTGGCGCTGGTGGCCCAGCCGTCGTTGGCCGCCACCATGGGCAGCGGGGCGATCTGGAAGCCGGACGTGGTGCGGTTGTGCAGCACGGTGGCGAACAGCTCGACCGCGTCAGACGCCTGGTAGGAGGCGTCGACGAACAGGCTGGCACGCTCCTGCGGGGTCAGGGCCAGGTTCTGCGGCTGGTAGTCGTAGGAGTCGGTGGCGCTGGAGTAGCAGCGGAAGTCGTCCAGCGAGGTGCCGGCGGCGCCGGTCTTGCGGGTCAGGCGGATGGTCGAGCCGGCGCAGCCGAACTGCTCGGCAGCGGTCTTGCCGTTGGGCAGCACGGTGCTGGCCGGCAGCGAGATGCGGCCTTGCGGGGTGGAGCTCGAACCCAGCTTCAGGGTGTTGACCACGCCGTCATACGTGTACCAGTACAGGGCATGCGCCGAGAACTTGCGGTCGCCGGAGCGGACCAGGCCCTGCTTGTTGAAGTTCAGGCCGGCCATCACGTGGCCCTTGTCGGTGGAGGTACCGAAGGTCAGCTCGAGGTTCTTGGTCTCGGCGTCGCCCTTGCCCGACACGCCGTACTGGGCGGCGGCATTGAAGCCGGTGAAGTTCTTCTGGGTGATGATGTTGACCACACCACCGATGGCATCCGAACCATAGGTGGCACCGGCACCCTGCTTCAGGATGTCAACGCGCTCGATCAGGTTCAGCGGGATGGAGTTGACGTCGAAGCCGGCGCCCAGGCGGCGGCCGTCCAGCAGCACCAGGGTGCGCTCGGAGCCCAGGCCGCGCAGCGAGATGGTGGACGCGCCATCACCACCGCCGTTGTTGACCTGCGGGTTGGTCGCCGCACCGGCGATCGACGGCAGTTGCTGGAGCAGCGCACCGATCGAGACCACGCCCGACTGCTGGATCTGCTCACGGTTGACCACCTGCACCGGCGCCGCGGCTTCGGCGTCGATACGGCGGACACGCGAACCGGTCACCTCCACGCGCTCGGCGGTCGGGGTGTCGGTGGGGGCGGTCTGCGCCTGCGCCATCGGGCTGAACGCCGTGACGCCGCCGCCGAACGCCACCAGCAGGCTGGAGCATAGTTTCGTGCGATTGAACATGGATGCCACTCCTTTGATCTGAAAAGAATTGATCGATAGACCCAGTCATGAAGCAAGGGCCATGCCGTCTTGTGAAGTTTCGTGTCCTTGCTTCAACGGACCGTGAACGGATTGTGGCGAGTGCCCTCTTGTCCAGTCATGCGGTTAACCCTTTTTGCATCTCATTCCGGTCCGCTGTGTTGCAAAAAAACTTCAACGTTCATGGGGGTCACGGACGAGCGCCAAACGCGCGTCGCCCGGTGGGGCGACACGCATCAAGACAGGCCGGCGGACGCGGCCGCTCGCGGGGTCAGGCCGGGGTGTTCAGGCGCGGCACGGCGTCGATCAGCCGGCGCGTGTAGGCGTCCTGGGGACGCTCCAGCACGTCGGCGCAATCGCCCTGCTCCACGATGCGCCCGCCGCGCATCACCGCCACCCGGTCCGCGATGTACTCGACGACGCCGATGTTGTGGGTGATGAACAGGTAGGCGATGCCCAGCTCGGCCTGCAGGTCCTTCAGCAGGTTCAGGATCTGGGCCTGTACCGACACGTCCAGCGCCGAGGTGGGCTCGTCGCAGACGATCAGCTTGGGCCGCACCGCCAGCGCGCGCGCGATGGCGATGCGCTGGCGCTGGCCGCCCGAGAACTCGTGCGGGTAGCGCTCCAGCGCCTCGCGCCGCAGGCCGACCTGGTCGGCCAGGGCCTCCAGCCGGGCCCGGCGCGCTGCTGCATCCAGGTCGGGCTGCAGCGACAGCAGCCCTTCCTCGAGGATGTCGAAGACCCGCATGCGCGGGTTCAGCGAGGCGAACGGGTCCTGGAAGATGATCTGGATGTCGCGCCGCGCGGCGCGCAGGGCGTCGCCCTCCAGCGCGAACAGGTTCTTGCCGCCCAGCAGCGCCTGCCCCTCGATCGTCGCCTGGCCGCGCAGCAACTGCACGATGGCCTTGCCGCTGGTGGTCTTGCCGCAGCCGGATTCCCCCACCAGGGCCAGCGTCTGGCCAGCGCGCACCTGGTAGCTGACACCATCGACCGCATCAAACCAGCCGTGCGTGCGCTGCAGCAGGCCCTTGCGGATCGGGAAGCGCACGCGCAGGCCCTGGACGTCCAGCAGCGGCTGGTCCTGGGCCGACGCGGTGGACCGCGGCGAGGGTGCCGGCGCAGGCTGCGGCGCGGCCACGCTGCCCTGACCCGCCATGCCAGGCTCGTACAGCAGGCAACGCACCTCGCGCGCCCCACCCTGGGACAGCAGCGCCGGCACGGTGCTGGTGCACTGCGGCAGTGCACGGTCGCAGCGGGGTGCGAAGCGGCAACCGCTGAAGCTCATCGTCAGCGGCGGCACGGTGCCAGCAATGGCGGACAGCTGCGTGCCGCGACGCGAGGCATCGGGCAGCGCGCGCAGCAGCGCCTGGGCATAGGGATGCCGCGGCGCGCGGAAGAACTCGTCGGCGGGCGCCAGCTCGATGATCTGGCCGGCATACATCAGGGCCACGCGATGGGCCATGCCCGACACCACCGCCAGATCGTGGGTGATCAGCAGCAGCCCCAGACCATGTTCGCGCTGCAGGTCCTTCAGCAGGTCCAGCACCTGGGCCTGGATGGTCACGTCCAGCGCGGTGGTGGGCTCGTCGGCGACGATGTAGTCGGGCTCGGCCGCCAGCGTCATCGCGATCATCACGCGCTGCTTCTGGCCGCCGCTCATGCGGAACGGGTAGTCGTCGATTCGCCGCTCAGGCTCGGGGATGCCGACCCGGCGCAGCCAGTCGATCGCCTTTTCACGGGCGGCGACACCGCGCAGGCTGGTGTGCGTCTCGATGGCTTCGACCAGCTGGTCGCCCACCCGCATCACCGGGTTCAGGCTGGTCGACGGCTCCTGGAAGATCATGCCGATGCGGCCGCCGCGCACGCTGCGCATGTCCGACTCGGGCAGGGCCAGCACGTCGTCGCCGTCGATCAGGATGTCGCCGCCGACCACGCGGCCGTTCTCGGGCAGCAGGCGCATCAGCGCCAGCGCGGTCATGCTCTTGCCACAGCCCGATTCGCCCACCAGCGCGAAGGTCTCACCGCGCTGCAGGGTCAGGCGCATGTCGTCGATGGCGCGCACGATGCCCACCTCGCCATCGAGCTCGACTTTCAGGTTCTTGATGTCCAGCATGGGGCGCTCGCGTCAGGCTTTCTTGGGAACGGCGGCCACGCGCGGGCGGAAGGCCCGGGCGCGCGGGTCGAAGGCGTCGCGCACGCCGTCGGCGAACAGGTTGGCGGCCAACACCAGCGACACCATGAACACGAAGGCGGCGGCGAAGGGCCACCAGACCACCGGGTCGCGGCTCATCTCGTTGCGGGCGAAATTGATCATGCCGCCGAAGCTGTTCATCGACGGGTCGACGCCGACGCCCACATACGACAGCACGGCCTCATACAGGATCAGCGCGGAGAATTCGAGCACCGTGACGATCAGCATCAGGTGCGCCACGTTCGGGAAGATGTGGCGCGCCATGATGCGCCAGTGGCCCACGCCGAAGGCGCTGGCGGCCTGCACGTACTCCAGCTCACGCAGCTTCAGGGTCTCGCCACGCAGCAGGCGGCACAGGCCGGCCCAGCCGGTCACGCCCAGCACCACGCACAGCAGGAAGAGCTTCAGGTCGGCGCGCTCGACGCCGGTCTCGAACAGTTCGGGGTGCTTGTCCAGGAACACCTGCACCATCAGCACGCAGGCGGCGATCAGCAGGATGTTGGGGATCGAGGACAGCACGGTGTAGAGGTACTGGATCAGTTCGTCCACCCAGCCCTTGAAGTAGCCGGCCATGATGCCCAGCGTCACCGCCAGCGGCAGCGTGGCCAGCGTGGCCAGCGTGCCGATGACGAAGGCGGTGCGGATGCTCTTGACCGACTGGTAGAGCACGTCGTTGCCGGTGATGTCGGTGCCGAACACGTGGTAGGCCCCGTTGAGCGTGACCACCGGGCCGAGCAGCAGGCCCAGGATCAGCACGGTCAGACCGGCGACATGCCAGGGCACTGGCAAGCGCTGCTGGCGCACGTCCTGCCAGGTCTGCGCCAGCGGCGTGCCGCGGGCCCGGCCGATCAGCAGCAGGCCCAGCAGGCACAGCATCGCGGCGCCCAGGGCCCCGGCGACCAGCCCCTTGAGCACCCGCGCCGTGACATCACCCGCCCATTCAGCCGCCGGGTTGCTCAGGTGGGCACCGCCATAGGTCAGCCGCGGCGCGACGCGCTGCACCTTGCCATCGATGGTTTCCGACTCCTTGGTGAAGCGCACATAGGCCAGCGGCACCGAGTAGGTGGCCTCGCGGGCTTCGGCCGCCGAGGCCATCAGCGCATCCAGCACCGACTTCACGCGGGTGTCGTAGGCCACCGTGCCGGCCGGCGCACCTGGCGTTGGCGGCAATTGCGGACGGAAGTGCAGGCTGTCGGCCAGGGTCAGCAGCAGGCACAGCACGAGCACGACGCTGGAGGCCAGCGCCGGGCCGTTCTGGAAGACTTTGGCCCAGTTGGCGCGCAGGTTGGCGCGGCGGCGCACCATCAGGCCGTAGCCCACCGCGGCGGCGATCAGCAGCCAGATCGCCACGTCGGTCCAGAGAAGAACGAATTTCGGCATCACCGTGTTCCTTGCAGCGGTGGCGTCAGCCCAGGCGGACGCGCGGATCGACCCAGGTGTAGGCCAGGTCGATCAGGATGTAGGTGGCGATGTAGAGCAGCGAGCCCACGAACACCATGGTGCGCACGATCGCGAAGTCCTGCTTGCTGATCGCCTCGATCACGTAGGCGCCCAGGCCCGGGATGCCGAAGAAGCTCTCGAACACCAGGCTGCCCATGAACACATACGGCAGGTAGCCGCCGGCGCTGGTGATGATCGGGATCAGCGCGTTGCGCAGCACATGGCGGAACATCACCACCGTTTCGGACAGGCCCTTGGCGCGCGCGGTGCGCACGTAGTCCTTGCCGATCTCCTCCAGAAACATCGCCCGGTACAGGCGCGCCTCGGCACCCAGTCGGGCCAGCGCCGACAGCAGCACCGGCAGGATCAGGAAGCGCACCGCATCCAGCCCCGCCGCATAGCCCGAGATCGGCACCAGCTTCAGCACCCGCGAGAACAGGTACTGGCCGACGATGATGTAGAAGAGGCTGGAGATCGACAGCATCAGCACGCACAGCACCACGCCCCACAGGTCCAGCCGGGTATGGCGGAACATCACCAGCAGCAGCGCGAAAGCCGTGCTGGCAATGACCTGCAGGATGAAGATCGGCAGCGCCAGCTGGATGCTGACCCACATGCGGCTGGCCACCTCGTGGCCGATGTCACCGGCGCTTTCGCCGTCGGCACGCCCGAACTTCAGCTGGAACAGCGAGACCGAGCGGTCGTAGAAGATCGTGTCGGTGAAGCGCTCCAGGCCCACGCGCTGGTCGTTGAGGTACAGCGGCTTGTCATAGCCGCGCTCGACCTTCCACTTCTCGATCAGCTCCTGGGTGACACGCTTGCCGCCGATGTTCAGGCGGGCCATGTCGTCCGGCGTGTTGACCGTGAAGAACAGGAAGAAGGTGGCCAGGTTCACGCCCAGCAGGATCACGACGCCGTAGAGCAGGCGGCGGATGGTGTACGCAATCATCGTGTGCTCTCGTCGATCAGGCCAGGACTTCGCCGCGGGCGTTGGTGCGCTCGCGCTTGCGCAGCGCGCGCCGCGCCACCACCACGCCCGCCACGACGACGGCCAGCAGCGCCAGCAGCGGCCACCAGACCGGACGGTTCCAGCGCGCCACGGCCTCGGCACGCTGCTGGGCATCCAGGCGCAGGTAGCGGCCGTGGTCGCGGATCAGGATGGCCGGCTTGGAGTTCTTGATCCAGCCGTGCACCGCCGCCGACGCGTAGGGGTAGAAGCCGAAGCTCCAGGGCGCGTCGTCCTGCAGGATGCGCACCATGCGGTCGATCAGGGCCTGCTTGGCGGGGCCGTCGTCCATGGTCTTGAGCTGGGCGAACAGCTTGTCGTACTCTGGGTTCTGGTAGTTCGAGGTGTTCTCGCCGTCGGACACGCTCTTCGAGTTCGGGCCGTAGAGCAGGAACAGGAAGTTCTCGGCGTCCGGGTAATCGGCGTTCCAGCCCAGCCAGAAGACCTGGTGCTTGCCCTTGCGGACCTTGTCCTGGAACTGGTTGTTGTCGGTGGCGCGCACCTCCAGCTGGATGCCCAGCTTGGCGAACTGCTTGACCACCCAATCGATCTCGGGCTTGCGCTCCGGCGTGGCCGGCGCGTAGTAGTCGTAGTTGATGACCAGTGGCTTGCCGCTGCTGGCCTCGCGGCCGTCGGGGTAGCCGGCCTCGACCATCAGCTTCTTCGCGTCCTCGATCGTGCGGCGCACGTACTGGCCGTCGACCAGCTTGTGGGTCACCGGATTGACGCCCTCGGGCTGGCCCTCGCGCGAGCCGGGGATGCCCTGGGGCAGCGGGCTCATCGCGGTCAGGCCGGCCTTCTTCGGGAAGATCTTCGAGTACTCCTCCCAGTCGATCGCGATGGAGATCGCCTGGCGCAGCTTGCGGTTGCGCTCGCGCAGCTGCGGCGTGTCGCCATAGCCGATCACCGGGTCGATCATGTTGAAGCCGATGATGTAGCTGTTGACGTCGCTGTACTGGCCGAAGTCGAAACCCTTGGCGGTGTAGTCGGCACGGACCTCGTCGGAGTCGTCCATCTCGACCAGGTAGGCCTTGCCGGTGTCGGTGCGCTCGAAGACCTCGAGGTCGTAGTAGCCGTCGCGGAACTTGTTCTTCTGGGGCGTGGCCTCGCGCTCCACGGTGGCGACGATGGTGTCGATGAAGGGCGTGGGCTTGCCGCAGTCGGCCAGCAGGCCCTTGGCCTTGTCCTCGTCGGTGCCCTCGCACGGGTAGGGCACGCCGCGGTAGTTCGGATTGCGCTGCATCGTGATGCGGCGGTCCTTGACGTACTCGGTGACCATGTAGGGGCCGGTGCCCACCGGCCACATGTCCAGCGTCAGGCCGCGCGCGGCCATGCCCGGCTGGGCGTAGAACGCATCGGCCTCCCAGGGGATGGGAGCCGTGAAGGTCATCTGCATCCAGTACTTCCACTGCGGGTACTTGCCATGCAGGCGGATGCGCAGCAGGTGCTTCTCGGGCGCGGTGGCGCCGGCCAGCGGCCAGCGGCGGAAGTCCAGGAAGGGCTTGTCGAGGCTGGCCGGGTCAGTGCCGGCGCGCAGCTTCTTGTCCTCGGCCTTGACCAGGTCACCGTATTCCTTCAGGCCGACCACGTACTCCGAGAAGATGCCGAAGATGGGCGTGGTGATGCGGGTCGTGGCGTGGCGCTTGAGCGCATAGACGAAGTCTTCGGCCACCAGTTCGCGGGTGCCGGTGTGCTCGAAGTCCATCACCGAGCGCCGCTCCCCGATGTCGCCCGGCTTCATCGCGTGGTAGCGGTAGTTGCCACGCTCGTCCTTGGCAAAGGCCGGGTGCGGCTGGAACAGGATGCCCTTGCGGATCGGCACCTCGTAGACGCTCTCGGCGACCTGCTCGCCCGGGGCGTCTTCGTCCAGTTCCTTGCCGCTCTTGTCGTAATAGCGCGGCTTGACGACCTGCTCGGCCGACTTGGGCACCAGCTCGAACGGGCGCTTCAGGTAGTGGTAGCCGTAGGGCGGCTCGTAGACCTGGTAGGTGACCAGGGTGTCGTTCGACCAGTACGAGGCGGTGGGGTCCAGGTGCCGCGGGGTGTTCTCGATCATCGCCGAGTGGATGACGTTGCGGCTGGCTTCGCCACGCACCCACGGGCTGTTGTCGCAGCCCGCCAGACCCAGCAGCGCAGCCAGCCCCATCGCGGGTGCCCAAAGCGCCCGGACACGGCGCAACGCCGTGAACACACCGACCATGCGGAGTACCCCCATACGGCACCGTTGCGGCCACGGATAAGGCCATCGACGGCGGAACAAAAGAAAAGCGCCTTCCACAACCCCTGCTTGTAGCGAAGGCCGGGCCAGGCGATAGCGGCAGATTCTATGCGGCCGGCAGGAGGCGAAACTAAGGGTTTACTCAGCCGTCATAGGGGGTTAACCCCAAAACGCACCACTCAATGCACCACGGAGCGTCGAAATGACGCCTTATGGTGCCTGGCAGGTGTCAGAGTCTCACCAGCCAAGCAGGACATTGCGTCCTTCGACCAGCAACTGGGCCCGCTGACCGAAGGGCATGCAGATCTTGGTGGGCACATGGCCGAAGGGCACACCGGTCAGGATCGGCGTGTCGCAGTGGCTGCGCACGCAGGCGATGGCACTCTTGAGCGAATAGCCATGGTCCATCGGTGAGGGCCGCCAATCGGAGAAGGCGCCCAGCAGCACCGCCTTCTGCGCCGCCAGCAAGCCGGCCTGGTGCAATTGCAGCAGCATGCGCTCCACCCGGTAGGGGTGCTCGGCCACGTCCTCGAGGAACAGGATGCCGCCCTTGACCCGGGGCCAGTGCGGCGTGCCCAGCAGGCTGCACAGCACCGTCAGGTTGCCACCCCACAGCAGGCCCTTGGCCTGCAGACCGTCGAAGCCGGCCTCGGTGCGAAAGCCCACCGCCTCCAGCTCACCCGACATCGCCTCGCAGAAGCAGTCGGGCGTGATCTCGTCCAAGGTGTCGCGGCCGAAGTCATCGGCGGCCATCGGCCCGCACCAGCTGGCCGCACCGGTGTGCGCCAGCAGGCCCATCTGCAGTGCGGTCAGGTCGCTGTAGCCCACCCAGCGGGTGCCCTGCTCCACGCTGCGGGCCAGCAGCGCCCAGTCGATGCAGTCCAGCAGCCGGGTGATGCCGTAGCCACCACGACCGGGCATGGCGATCGACGGCGCCGCGGCCGCCACGCGGTGGATCGCAGCCAGCCGCGTCTCGTCGTCGCCCGCAAAGCGCTGACGCCGGGCCAGCAGCGACTCATCGCGCGACACGTTGAAGCCCAGCGCCTTGAGCCGCTTGACGGCCAGGCTCATCGTGGCCGCGCGGGGCAGCAGGCCGGAGGGGCTGTACAGGATCAGCGAGTCGCTCATGTCGGACCGGTGAGGTGGGGTGGCAAGGCGGGCAGCTCGGCAGCGTCGCCCGTGGGGATGGCCTCGGTCGATGCCGCCGCGCGCTGTTGGCGCTGCTGGGCACGCCGTTCGGCGAAGAAATCGCGCAGCAGCTGGCCGCAGGCATCGGCCAGCAAACCGCCCTGCACGACCGTGTGGTGGTTGAGCTGGCGCTGGGCGAACAGGTCCACCACGCCGCCGGCCGCGCCAGTCTTGGGGTCGGGGGCACCGAACACCACGCGCTTGAAGCGCGCGTGCATCAGCGCCATCGCGCACATCGCGCAGGGCTCCAGCGTGACGAACAGCTCGCACTCGGGCAGTCGGTAGTTCTCCAGCAGCTGCGCGGCGTGGCGCAGCGCCACCAGCTCGGCGTGCGCGGTGGGATCGTGGGTGGTGATCGGCCGGTTGTAGCCGGTGGCGATGACCTGGCCGTCGCGCAGGATCACCGCGCCCACCGGCACCTCACCGACCAGCCAGGCGTTCTGCGCCTGGTCGAGCGCAATGCGCATCGCGTGCTCGTCGGCGGGGGTGAAGACGGGGGGCGCGTCGCTCATCGTGGTTCGATTATCGGCTGGCGCACTGCACCGGCCCACCTCGCCGCCTGCATGCGGCTCGGAGTGATGAGGCGAGAGAGAGTCCGCAGGGACTCTCTCTCGTCCGCATCGGCCCACCTCGCCGCCTGCATGCGGCTCGGAGTGATGAGGCGAGAGAGAGTCCGCAGGGACTGTCTTTCGTCCGCATCGGCCCACCTCGCCGCTTGCAAGCGGCTCGGAGTGATGAGGCGAGGAAGAGTCCGCAGGGACTCTTCCTCGTCCACATCACTCCCATTCGATCGTTGCTGGGGGTTTGCTGGAGACGTCGTAGGTCACGCGGTTGATGCCGCGCACCTCGTTGATGATGCGGCTGGAGACCTTCTTCAGCAGGCTGTAGGGCAGCTCGGCCCAGTCGGCGGTCATGAAGTCGCTGGTCTGCACGGCGCGCAGCGCCACCACGTAGTCATAGGTGCGGCCGTCGCCCATCACGCCCACGCTCTTGACCGGCAGGAAGACGGTGAAGGCCTGGCTGGTCAGGTCGTACCAGCTCTTGCCGCTGTGCGGATCGATGGCGGCGCGCAGCTCCTCGATGAAGATGGCGTCGGCACGGCGCAGCAGGTCGGCATAGTCCTTCTTCACCTCGCCCAGGATGCGCACGCCCAGGCCGGGGCCGGGGAAGGGATGGCGGTAGACCATGTCGTGCGGCAGGCCCAGCGCCACGCCCAGCTCGCGCACCTCGTCCTTGAACAATTCGCGCAGCGGCTCCAGCAGCTTCAGGCCCAGCTGCTCGGGCAAGCCACCGACGTTGTGGTGGCTCTTGATGGTGGTGGCCTTCTTGGTCTTGGTGCCGCCGCTCTCCACCACATCGGGGTAGATCGTGCCCTGGGCCAGGAAGGTGGCGCCTTTGTGGCCGCCGTCACCCGCCTTGAGCTTGGCGGCCTCGGCCTTGAAGACGTCGACGAACAGGCCGCCGATGATCTTGCGCTTCTTCTCGGGGTCGGTGACGCCGGCGAGCTGCCCCAGGAACAGATCGGCCGCATCCACGCGGATCACCTTGGCATGCAAGCGGCCGGCGAACATCTCCATCACCATGTCGCCCTCGTTCAGGCGCAGCAGGCCATGGTCGACGAAGACGCAGGTCAGCTGGTCGCCGATCGCGCGGTGGATCAGCGCCGCAGCCACCGAGCTGTCGACGCCGCCGGACAGGCCCAGGATCACCTCCTCGTCGCCCACCTGCTCGCGGATGCGGGCCACCGCTTCCTCGATGTAGTTGCCCATGATCCAGTCGCCGGCGCAGCCGCAGATGCCCCGCACGAAGCGGCCCAGCATCTCGGCGCCCTGCAGCGTGTGGGTCACCTCGGGGTGGAACTGCACCGCGTAGTAGCGCTTGTCCTCGTTGGCCATGCCGGCGATCGGGCAACTGGGCGTGCTGGCCATCAGCTTGAAGCCCGGCGGCAGCGCGGTGACCTTGTCGCCATGGCTCATCCAGACCTTGAGCATGCCGTGGCCCTCAGGCGTGGCGAAGTCCTGGATGCCCCGAAGCAGCTCGGTGTGGCCATGGGCGCGCACCTCGGCGTAGCCGAACTCGCGGGTGTCGGACCAGCTGACCTCGCCCCCCAGTTGCACCGCCATGGTCTGCATGCCGTAGCAGATGCCCAGCACCGGCACGCCCAGGTCCCACACCGCCTGCGGGGCGCGCAGCTGATGGTCCTCATAGGTGCTGGCGTGGCTGCCGCTGAGGATGATGCCCTTGGGCGAGAACTCGCGGATGAAGGCGTCGCTGACGTCGTTGGGATGGATCTCGCAATAGACATGCGCCTCGCGCACCCGGCGCGCGATCAGCTGGGTGACTTGCGAGCCGAAATCGAGGATCAGGATCTTGTCGTGCATGGGCAGGTCCGGACGGAGTGGATCAGGTGGCTGCGCCAGAGGCCGGCGCAGCAGCAGGTTCAGAAGACGGGGCCAGCGGCGCCGGATGGCGGCGGAAGTGCCGCAACGCCAGCACGGTGGCCACGGCCTGCAGCGCGGAACACAGGTAGAACGGCGCGCCGATGCGCCAGTCACCACGCGGCAGGTGCGAGGCAAAGCCCAGCAGCGAGGCACCCAGCACCGGCGCGAACACCGCGGTCAGGCTGTTGAGCGACGCCACGGCACCCATCACCCGGCCCTGTTCGTGGTCACCGGCGGCGTTGGACACCAGGGTCTGGATGGCGGTGGCTGCCATGAAGCCGAAGACGTTCAGGCCGATCACGGCGTACATCATCCAGCCCTCGGTGGCGGCGCCCCACAGCAGGTAGCAGCCTGCCGAGGACACCAGACCGAGGATGGCGATGCGCTGTGCCGACATCCGCTGCAGCGCCACCCGGATCAGGCCGCCTTGCACCAGCACCGACATCACGCCCACCGCGAACAGCGACCAGCCGTTCTCCTTCGGGCCCCAGCCGAACTTGAAGCTGGTGTAGAGCACCCAGGTGGTGTGCATCACGAACTGCGCCAGGCTGGCCAGGCCGATCACCGCCACCAGCATGCCCACGCCCTGCAGGTCGGACAGGCGCCTGAGCGACGACACCGGGTTGGCCTTGCGCCAGTCGATCGGCGTGCGCCGATGCGGCGGCAGCGATTCCGGCAGCACCAGGATGCCGTACAGCGCATTGACGATGGCCAGGCCGCCCGCCACGAAGAAGGGCAGGTGCAGGTCGATCGAGCCCAGCAGGCCGCCCATCACCGGACCCAGCACGAAGCCCATGCCGAACATCGCACCCAGCAGGCCGAAGCGCTTGGCGCGCTGCTCGGGCGTGGAGATGTCGGCCACATAGGCATTGGCCACCGCCGCGTTGGCCTGCAGCGCACCGCTGACCAGACGCACCGCCACCAGCATCCACAGCGCGGTGGCCAGCCCGGTGACGAAAAAGCTCAGCGCCAGGCCCGAGAAGCCCAGCAGCAGCACCGGCCGACGACCGTAATGGTCAGACAGCGCGCCCAGCACCGGCGAGCCGAAGAAGTTGGCGATACCGAAGGCGAAGGTCACCACGCCGTACCAGAACGCATGCTGGGTCTGGTCGGCGGTGAAGCTGCCCACCAGCGGCGGCAGCACTGGAATGATCAGACCGATCGCCACCATGTCGATCAGCACCGTCAGCATGATGAAGGGCATCGCCGGCTCGCGGCGGCGGGTGCTGGCGTCGGCTGGGGCGCTGGAATCGGTCATCGAGGGCTCTGAAAGACGGCGCCCGGACGGTGCCGGGCGCTGTGCGGTGCGGTGGAGGGGGTCACTCCATCCGGTAGTTCGGGGCTTCCTTGGTGATCTGCACGTCGTGCACGTGGCTCTCGCGGATGCCCGCGGCGGTGATCTCGACGAACTCGGCGCGCTCGCGCATCTCGTCGATCGTTGCGCAGCCGCAGTAGCCCATCGAGGCCCGCAGGCCGCCGGCCATCTGGTAGACGATCGAGATCATCGAACCCTTGTACGGCACCCGACCCTCGATGCCCTCGGGCACCAGCTTGTCGGCGTTCGGGTTGGCGGACTCGTCGTTTTCCTGGAAGTAGCGGTCGGCCGAGCCGGCCTTCATCGCCCCGATCGAGCCCATGCCGCGGTAGCCCTTGTAGCTGCGGCCCTGGTAGAGGAAGACCTCACCCGGCGATTCCTCGGTACCGGCAAACATGCCGCCCATCATCACCGAGCTGGCGCCGGCGGCGATGGCCTTGGCGATGTCGCCCGAGTAGCGGATGCCGCCATCGGCGATCAGCGGCACACCGGTGCCGCGCAGCGCGGTGGCGACGTTGTCGATCGCGGTGATCTGCGGCACGCCGACGCCGGCGACGATGCGGGTGGTGCAGATCGAGCCCGGGCCGATGCCGACCTTGACGCCGTCGGCGCCCGCCTCGACCAGCGCCAGCGCAGCGGCGCCGGTGGCGATGTTGCCGCCGATCACATCGACCTGCGGGAAGTTCTTCTTGACCCAACGCACGCGCTCGATCACGCCGGCCGAGTGGCCATGGGCGGTGTCGACGATCAGCGCATCGACGCCGGCCTTGACCAGCAGTTCGACCCGCTCCTCGGTGCCCTCGCCCACGCCCACCGCGGCGCCGACGCGCAGCTTGCCGTGGGCGTCACGGGCGGCGTTGGGGAAGCTGGTCTGCTTGGTGATGTCCTTCACCGTGAACAGACCGCGCAGCTCGAAGGCGTCATTGACCACCAGCACGCGCTCGAGCTTGTGCTGGTGCATCAGTGCCTTGGCCTCGGACAGCGCAGCGCCTTCGCGCACCGTGATCAGGCGCTCGCGCGGGGTCATGATGTCGCGCACCGGGGCGTCCAGGCGCGTCTCGAAGCGCAGGTCGCGGCCGGTGACGATGCCCACCACCTGGCCTTCTTCCACCACCGGAAAGCCCGAGATGCCGTGCTGGCGCGACAGCTCGATCACATCCCGCACCCGGGCGCCGGGGGCGATGGTGATCGGGTCCTTCAGCAGGCCCGATTCATAGCGCTTGACGCGCGCAACCTCGGCCGCCTGCTGCTTGGGCGTGAGGTTCTTGTGGACGATGCCGATGCCACCTTCCTGGGCGATGGCGATCGCCAGGCGGGCTTCTGTCACAGTGTCCATCGCGGCGGACACGAGCGGCAGGTTCAGCTGGATATTGCGCGACAGACGGGTCGCAAGCGAGGTGTCGCGGGGCAACACCTGGGAGAACGCAGGCACCAACAACACATCGTCGAAGGTGAGCGCTTTGCCAAGAAGGCGCATGGGTCGGGCTCCAGACGCAAAAGCGGATTATACGGACCGTTGCATGCTGTGCGCCCGGCCGCCTTACACTGCGACCACAACAGCCCCTTTTCCAGCACCGCCATGCGTCGCTCCACTGCCCTGCTCGCCCTCGCCTGTCTGGCCCTGCTGCCGGTGGTCGGCTCCGCCCAGGCGATCTGGAAATGGAAGGACGCCAACGGCACGCTGCAGGTCAGTGACACGCCGCCGCCCACCAGCGTGCCCGACTCGGCCATCCTCAGCCGGCCGGGTGGCCGCTCGGCCGAGATCGTCGTTGGCGGCACGGCAGACGCGCCGGCCTCCACGCCCTCGCGCAGCGACAGCGCGCTCGAAGCCCGCAAGCGCGAACAGCAAAGCGGCCAGAAATCCGCTGATGCCGCCCGCGCCGCGGCCGCCAAGGAGCGCGATCAGGCCCGGCGCGAAGAGAACTGCCGCCAGGCGCGCCAGCAGCAGGCGAACCTGGACAGCGGCATGCGCATGGCGCGGCTGAACGACAAGGGCGAACGCGAATTCCTCGATGACGCCGCCCGTGCGGCCGAGGCCGAGCGGGTGCGCCAGCGCATCCAGCAGGCCTGCAACTGAGCGTCGGCGCCGCCCACACCGGGCTTTGGCGCTGCCAGGTTGGCGGCCGATCAGGCCTTGGCCTTGCGGTAGCGTTGCCGGCGCGCTTCCTTCGGGTCGACCTTCAGCGCTCGCCAGACTTCCACCCGGTCGTGCTCGCGCAGCACGGTGTCGCGCGCACGGGCCTTGGCCCAGATGCCCACCTGGAGTGATGCGCCGGCGTCGCTGTCGACCATCTCCAGCAGACCCGCCGCGCGCAGCGCATCGTCCAGCGTGCTGCCCACCGGCAGGCTCAGGGACCAGCTGCACACCTCACGCGGCTGCGGGCTCCAGCTCACCAGCACCTGGATCGTCTCAGCGTTCGCCATAGACCTGCTCCGCACGTTTGACGAAGGCGTCGACGAAGGTGTTGGCCACCTTGTCGAACACCGGACTCAGCACCACCTCCAGCGGCCGGCTGGCGAAGGCGTACTGCAGGTCGAACTCGACCTTGCAGGCCGGCGGCTGTCCATTGCCCAGCGGCAGGAAGTCCCAGGTGCCGTCCAGCAGCGAGAACGGGCCGTCGACCAGGCGCATCAGCAACTGGCGGTCGGCGGTGTGATCGTTGCGGGTGGTGAAGGCATGTCGCACCCCGGCGTAGGCCAGGTGGATGCGCGCCGTGTTGCCGCCGTCATGGGTCTCGAGCACCTCGCCACGCTCGCACCAGGGCAGGAACTCGGGATAGCGGGCCACATCGGTCACCAGCGCGAACATCTCGGCCGGCGAGTACCACAGCAGGACAGACTTCTTCACATGCTTCATACAATGCCGGGATTCTAGGGCGCCGCCCTGCCCTGTCCCGACCCCTGCATGTCCGCCCTGATCGCTGAAAACCGCCGCGCCCGATTCGAATACCACATCGAAGAGCAATTCGAAGCCGGCATGGTGCTGGAAGGCTGGGAGGTCAAGGCCATCCGCGCCGGCCAGG
Organism: Ideonella alba; assembly: GCF_018069845.1. Lineage (NCBI taxonomy): Bacteria > Pseudomonadati > Pseudomonadota > Betaproteobacteria > Burkholderiales > Sphaerotilaceae > Ideonella > Ideonella alba. The sequence continues at coordinate 121,441 of NZ_JAGQDD010000006.1, read as the reverse complement.
TGCAGCTGACCGATGGCTATGTGGTGATCAGGCAGGGCGAGCTCTTCCTGATCGGCTGCCGCATCAATGCGCTGCGCTCGGCCAGCACCCATGTGCACCCCGAGGCCGACCGCACCAAGAAGCTGCTGATGAGCAAGGCCGATATCCGCCGCCTGATCGGCAAGGTCGAGCAGCGCGGCTTCACCCTGGTGCCGCTGAACCTGCACTACAAGGGCGGCCGGGTGAAGGCGCAGATCGCGCTGGCCAAGGGCAAGGCGCAGCACGACAAGCGCGAGACCGAGAAGAAGCGCGACTGGGAGCGGGAAAAGGGGCGGCTGATGAGACACAAAGTCTCATCAGGGCCGAAGGCATGAAGCGCGCAGCGATTCATCGGCCCTTTCTGCACAAGGGGCGCCTGATGCGACACAAGGTCAGCGGACCGTCGGCCTCATGACGCTCGACGAGGTTCTGCACCCAGCCGTCGAACCGCTGCGCCAGGGCCGCCTGGCGGTGGGCGACGGACACGAGCTGCACTGGGAAACCTGCGGCACGGTCGATGGCATTCCGGCGCTGTTTCTGCATGGAGGGCCCGGCGCCGGCACCTCGCCCACCAGCCGTCGCTTCTTCGATGCCCGCCGCTACCACGTCGTGCTGTTCGACCAGCGCGGCGCCGGCCGCTCCACACCACTGGGCGCCACCCACGCCAACACCACGCGGCTGCTGATCGACGACATCGAGCGCCTGCGCACGCTGCTGGGCATCGAGCGCTGGCTGGTCTTTGGCGGGTCCTGGGGCTCGACGCTGGCCCTGGCCTACGCCCAGGCGCACCCGCAGCGCTGCCTGGGCCTGGTGCTGCGCGGCATCTGGCTGGGCAGCCAGGAAGAGATCGACTGGTGGCTGTACGGCATCCGCCAGTTCTACCCGCGCGAATGGGAAGCCTTTGCCGGCCATGTGGACGCGTCCGAACGCCATGACCTGCTGGGCGCCTACCAGCGCCGCCTGACCCACCCCGACCCGGCGGTGCACGCCCCGGCGGCCCGGGCCTGGGCACGCTATGAGGGCAGCTGCCTGCACCTGGTGCCGCAGCCCGCGCAGGCGGACGCCTTCGGTGCCGACGCCATGGCCCTGGGCGTGGGACGCCTGGAGGCGCACTACTTCGCCCACCAGGCCTTCCTGGCACCGAACCAGCTGCTGCAGGGCATGCCGCGCATCGCCCACCTGCCGGGGGTCATCGTGCACGGCCGCTACGACGTGATCTGCCCGCCGCGCTATGCCCACGCCCTCGTCGATGCCTGGCCTGGCGTGAAGCTGCGCATGGTCACCCAGGCCGGGCACAGCTCGACCGAGCCGGGCATCGCCGCTGAACTGGTGGCGGCCACCGACCGCTTCGCGCAGACCGGTGGCTTCGCCTGATCAGCCCAGCCGGGCCAGGCCGGCGGCCAGGTCGACGATCAGGTCGTCCACCGACTCCAGGCCGATGCACAGGCGCACCAGCACGCCCTCGTAGGGGGTGGGCAGCTCGCGCATGAAGCGGGCCTGGTAGGGCACGGCCAGGCTGACCGGGCCGCCCCAGCTCCAGCCGATGCGGAAGCACTGCAGGCCGTCGACCAGGGCGTTGACCTGCTCCACGCTGTGGCGCGGATCGATCTCCAGTGTCAGCAGGCCGGCGGCCGCGGTGCACAGCCCAGCCCAGTGCGCGTGGCCGGGCGAGCCCGGCAGCGCCGGGTGCAGCACGCGGCGCACCGCGGACTGGCCCTGCGCCCACTCGGCGATGCGCCGCGCCGCCTGGTCCTGCGCGTGGTAGCGCAGCGCCAGGCTGGGCAACGAGCGCAGCAGCGCCTCGGCATCATTGGCGCCCACCCCCAGGCCCAGGCGGCTGTGCGTCCAGGCCAGGCGCTCGTGCAGCGCGTCATCCAGGCAGGCGATCGAGCCCATCAGCACATCGCCACCGCCCGAGGGGTACTTGGTCAGCGCATGGATCGTCAGGTCAACGCCCAGGCCCTCCTCGCCCAGCGCGAAGGGGTTGAAGGCCAGGCCGGCGCCCCAGGTGTTGTCCAGCGCCAGCACGGCCTGCGGCGCACGCTCGCGGCAGCGGCGCACCAGGGCGCGCAGGTCGGGGAATTCCAGCGTCACCGAGCCGGGCGCCTCCAGCCAGACCAGCTTGACGTCCGGCCCCAGCGCGGCGTCCAGCGTGGTCGGGTCCAGGGCGTCGTAGACCCGGTGAGCGATGCCCCAGCGCGCCAGCTCATGGCGCGCCATGTCCCGGCTGGGAAAGTAGACGTTGTCCGGCAGCAGCAGCGCATCGCCGCTGGACAGCAGCGCCTGGTTGACCACGTTCAGCGCCGACAGGCCGCTGGGCGCCAGCAGCACATGGCGGGCGTGCTCCAGCGTGGCCAGGCGCGCCTCCAGCGTGAAGGTGGTGGGCGTGCCGTGCAGGCCGTAGGTGTAGCCGCTCTTGTCCACCCAGCGACGGCTGCGCAGCGCGGCCACGTCGGGAAAGAACACGGTCGAGGCCTTGTGCACGGGCACCACCGGCGACTCGAACTCGGCCGGCGCCACGTAGTCGTGGTGGATCAGGCGGGTGCGGATGTCCTGGCTCATGCGGGCCCCTCAGATCGGCTCGCCGACCAGGTCGTGGCCGTCGACAGCCACGATGCGCGCCCGGGCGAATCCGCCCACCGCCAGCCGGGTCGAGGCCTTGGCGGGCGGCAGCAGGCGCACCGTGCCGTCGATCTCCGGCGCATCGGCATAGCTGCGGCCCACGCCGCCCTTGCGGCCCATTGCCGGCGCGTGGTCGACCAGCACCTGCATCACCTGGCCCACGCGGCGCTGCAGCCGAGCCACCGAGACCTGCTCGGCCACCGCCATGAAGCGGGCGCGGCGTTCCTCGCGCACCGCATCGGGCAAGGCCCCGGGCAGGTCGTTCGCCGTGGCGCCTTCGACCGGCGAATAGGCAAAGCAGCCGGCGCGGTCGATCTGTGCCTCCTGCAGGAAGTCCAGCAGGTGGGCGAATTCGTCCTCGGTCTCGCCCGGGAAGCCGGCGATGAAGGTGGAGCGGATCACGATCTCGGGGCACAGCTCGCGCCAGCGCTGGATGCGCTCCAGGTTGCGCTCGCCGCTGGCCGGGCGCTTCATGCGCCGCAGAACGTCCGGGTGGGCGTGCTGGAAGGGCACGTCCAGGTAGGGCAGCACCAGGCCCTCGGCCATCAGCGGGATGACCTCGTCGACGTGCGGATAGGGGTAGACGTAGTGCAGGCGCACCCAGGCGCCATGCGCGCGGGCCAGCTCGCCCAACTGGGCCACCAGGTCCAGCATGCGCGTCTTGACCGGGGCGCCGTTCCAGAAGCCGGTGCGGTACTTCACGTCCACGCCATAGGCCGAGGTGTCCTGGCTGACCACCAGCAGCTCCTTCACGCCGCCTTCGAACAAGGCCCTGGCCTCGTTCAGCACGTCGCCCACCGGCCGCGAGACCAGGTCGCCGCGCATGCTGGGGATGATGCAGAAGGTGCAGCGGTGGTTGCAGCCCTCGCTGATCTTCAGGTAGGCGTAGTGCTTGGGCGTGAGCTTGATGCCGGCCGCCGGGACCAGGTCCACGAAGGGGTCGTGCGGCTTGGGCACATGCTGGTGCACCGCGTCCATCACCTCCTGCGTGGCATGGGGCCCGGTGACCGCCAGCACCTTGGGGTGCACCTCACGCACCATGTTGCCGCCGTCGGTGCCGGTGCGCGCACCCAGGCAGCCGGTGACGATGACCTTGCCGTTCTCGGCCAGGGCCTCGCCGATCGCGTCCAGGCTTTCCTTGACCGCGTCGTCGATGAAGCCACAAGTGTTGACGATCACCAGGTCGGCACCCTGGTAGGTCTTGCTGGTCTGGTAGCCCTCGGCCGAGAGCTGGGTCAGGATCAGTTCGCTGTCGGTCAGCGCCTTGGGGCAGCCCAGGCTGACGAAGCCGATGGTGGGCGCGGCAGCCGCCGCGTCAGGAAGTGCACTCATGGGCCGGGATTGTCGCAAACCCGCCCTCGCCCGCCCGCGCCAGCGCCTATTTGCGGCTGGACGGCGGCGTGAAGCCCGGGAACAGCGTTGTGCCCGGCTTGCCGATCTGCTCCTGCATCTGCATGAACAGGTTCTTGGATTGCTCCAGGTAATTGCCCATCAGGCCCTGCATCAGCGGTGCCTGGCCGCTCATGAACTGGGCCCACATCTCGGGGGTGAAGGCCTTGGGGTCGTAGAGGCCGCGGGCCTGCTCGCCCAGGCGTGACTGCAGCTCGACGAAGGTCTGCAGGTTCTTTTCCAGGTAAGCGCCCATCATCCCCTGCATCGCGTGGCCGTAGAAGCGGATGATCTGGGCCAGCATGCGCGAGGTGAACATCGGCATGCCGCCGGTCTCTTCCTCCAGGATGATCTGCAGCAGGATGCTGCGGGTCAGGTCCTCGCTGGTCTTGGCGTCGCGCACCTCGAACTCCTGCCCGTCCAGCACCATCTTCTTGACGTCGGCCAGGGTGATGTAGCTGCTGGCGCGCGTGTCGTAGAGACGGCGGTTGGGGTATTTCTTGAGCACCCGGATGCCGTCATGGCCGGCGGGCTCCGACGCTTCGGACACTGGGGGGGCGCGACGGGCTGAGGGCATCGGCAAGGCTCCGGCTGGCATTGTGCAAGTGCACAACGATTCTAGGCCTGGCCGCAGCGCAGCCGCCCACGGGATTGCACTGTCAGGGATGGCCCCTTGCGGTCGGCCCGGTCGGGACTGCGTGTTTTTCGCACCCGCCGTCCCAGCCGGGCGCGCCATGGGCCTCGACTCTGCACTAGCATCCAGTCACACGTCCTTCGCCCGACCTGCCATGTCCGACCCCGCTCCGTCGCGACCCACCCTGCTCGTCGTCGATGACACGCCGGAAAACCTGGCCCTGCTGGGCGGACTGCTGCGCGGCAGCTTCCACGTGCGGGTGGCCAATTCAGGCCTGCGGGCGCTGCAGGTGGCCGCCCGCACGCCGCACCCCGACCTGATCCTGCTCGACGTGATGATGCCGGACATGGATGGCTTCGAGGTGCTGCGTCGCCTGCGGCGACTGCCCGGACTGCGTGAGACGCCGGTCATCTTCGTCACCGCCATGGACGATGACCGCGACGAACTCGCCGGGCTGGAGCTGGGCGCCGTGGACTACATTCCCAAGCCCGTGCGACCGGCGATCCTGCTGGCGCGGGTGCGCACCCAGCTGGAGCTGAAAAGCGCCCGCGACCAGCTCAGCGACCGCAATGCCAGCCTGGAACACGAGATCGCCCGACGCATGCGCGAGAACGAGCAGATCAAGTCGGCCAGCCTGCACGCGCTGGCCATGCTGGCCGAGGCCCGCGACAACGAGACCGGCAACCACCTGCACCGCACCGAAGCCTATGTGCAGGCCCTGCTGGAGCGCCTGCGCCAGTCGCCCCAGCACGCCGACATCGACGACGACTACTGCCTGATGGTGGCCCGTGCCGCGCCGCTGCACGACATCGGCAAGGTCGGGATTCCGGACGCCATCCTGCGCAAGCCCGGCCGGCTGACCGCCTCGGAATTCGAGCAGATGAAGCGCCACGCCGAGATCGGCGCCGAGGCCATCGCCACCGCGATGTCGCGCGCCACGCCGGAACCCGCCGGGCGCCAGACCGAGGCGCTGAGCTCGGGGGCCCTGCGCTTCCTGGAGATCGCCCGCCAGATCGCCGGCGGCCACCACGAGCACTGGGACGGCAGCGGCTACCCGGCCGGCCTGGCCGGCCTGCAGATCCCGCTGCCGGCGCGGCTGATGGCGCTGGCGGACGTCTATGACGCGCTGGGCTGCCGGCGCGTCTACAAGCCGCCGATGCCGCTCGACGAGGTCGAGCAGGTCATCGTGGCCGGCCGGGGTCGGCAGTTCGACCCCGCGGTGGTCGATGCGTTCGTGGCGCAGCGCGACGTGTTCCGCGCCATCGCCCAGCGCTTCGCCGATGACGATCCTGCCCCTGCCCCCCCCATGCAAGGCCCCGCATGAGCCGCCCGATGCAGCGCCGCACCCTGATCGCTGCCGGCTGTGCGCTGGCCTTGCCCGGACGGGCCCAGCCGTCATCGGCCATCCGTGAGCGCCTGCCCAGCCCGGCCGACCTGGCCCGCGTCCGCGGTGGCGGACTGGTGCTGTACGTGCGGCACGGGCTGACCGACAACAGCCGGATCGACCAGCCCGGCATCACCGATTTCGCCGACTGCTCGACGCAGCGCACGCTGAGCCCGGAGGGACGGCGCCAGGCCGAGCAGCTGGGTGCCGCCATCCGCCGCGCGGGCTGGCCGGTGCGGCGCGTGATCAGCAGCCCGATGTGCCGGTCCCTGGATACCGCGCGGCTGGCCTTCGGCGCACAGGTCGAGACCGATCCGCTGCTGGCCTATACCGCCCACCTGAGCGCCGCCCAGCGCCAGGCCGCACTGGCACGCACCCGGGACTGGCTGAGCCAGGCCGTCCCGGCGGGTGAGCTGCGGGTGGTCGTGGCCCATGGACCCAACCTGTCCGACCTGACCGACTACTTCCCGCCGGAGGCCGCCACCGTGCTGCTGCGCCCCCTGGCCAACGGCCAGTTCGAGTACCTGGGTACGCTGCGCATCGAGCAGTGGGAAAGCCTGCCGCGATGACCCGTGCGCCCCTGAGTCGGCGTCGCCTGCTGTGGTGGGCCCTGCTGCCGGCGCTGCTGGTTGGCGGGCTGCAGCTGCTGGTGGGGATCCTGCCGCTGGAGCTGACCCGACGCGAACTGCTCGAGGACCAGCGGACCGTCGATGCCGACATGGCCACCCTGGCCGAGCTGCAGTCGATCAATGCCCGCCTGGTGGCGCTGCAGCGCTCCTCCGAGACGCTGATCGACGAGGCCGGCGGCGGCAAGCTGGACACGGCCTCGGTGCACCGCGCCCGGGTGATGCACCTGGACGAGCTGGAGAGCATCGAGGCGCAGTTCAAGCGCCTGGCGCCCCAGGTCGAGCGCATCGAAGGCCCTGGTGGCGGGCAGGCAGGCGCGCAGGCGGGCTCTCTGGTGCGCCTGCAGGTGTTCCGCACGGCCCTGGCCTCGGCGCTGGACATGGCGGTGATCGAGCCGATCCGCGCGGTCAGCCTGGGCGATCAGGCGGCGAGCCGGCTCGAGGAGTTCTCTGCGCAATCGGCGCGGCTGTCGCTGCTGACCAGCGAGAAGGCCCGTGACAGCGTGCTGGCGCGCTCGCGTGCTTTCGACGGCGCAGCCACCCGCGCCGCGCTGGCTGCCGCCCTGTGCGGACTGGGACTGTCGGCGCTGTGGTGGTTCGCCGCCCGCTGGCTGGGTGCGCGCACGCTGGTGCTGGGCGGCGCCTTGACCGAACTGGCCCGCTCGCGCACGCCCGACCCGGCCACCTTGCGCCGGGTCGATGAATGGGCCGGCCAGTCCGATGGCGTGCTGGCCGAGCTGGCCCGCGCGGTGCGCAGCTTCGGTGAACTGCGCGAGGAGGAACGCCAGGGCCGCAGCCTGCTGGAGCGCCAGGGCGCCCTGCTCGGCGCGATCGTCCAGGACAGCCCGGACCTGGTCTGGCTCAAGGACCCCGAGGGCGTGTACCTCTCCTGCAATGCCCGTTTCGCTGCGCTGGTGGGCGCTGCCCCGTCCGACATCATCGGCCGCCGCGACGTGGACTTCGTCGGTGCCGACCGGGCCGCGCAGCTGCGCGAAGCCGACCTGGCGGCCCTGGCCAGCCAGGGCCCGATGGCCAGCGAGCTGCAGCTGCGCTTCGCCGACGGGCACGAGGAGGTCTGCCACACGCTGAAGACGCCGCTGCGAGCCTCCGACGGCCGCCTGATCGGCGTGCTGGGCGTGGCGCGCGACATCAGCCAGCTGCGGCAGTCGGAGGAGGCGCTGCGCGCCCGCGAGGAGCAGCTGCGCGCGGTGGTGAGCCAGGCGGCCGACGCCATCGTTGTGCTCGACGAGCGCAGCCTGGCCCTGCTGGAATTCAATGACGCCGCGTGCCAGATGCTGGGCCACCAACGCGACCACCTGACCGAGCGGCGCCTGCCCGAGCTGCACCTGCCGGCAGACCGCCCGGCCATCGAACAGCTGGCCGATGGCCTGCATGGCCTGGAAGTGCACCGCTACCAGAGCCACCTGCAGCATGCCGATGGCCACGCGGTGTCGATCGACGCCAGCGTGCAGCGGCTGCAGTTGCGCGACCGCCGTTGCCTGCTGGTGATGTGGCGCGATGTGACCGAGCGCGAAGCCGCCGCCGTGGCGCTGCAGCAGTACCAGGAGAGCCTGGAGAAGCTGGTCGCCCAGCGCACCGCCGAACTGGCCGCGGCCAAGGAGGACGCCGAAGCCGCCAACCGCGCCAAGAGCGCCTTCCTGGCGGCGATGAGCCATGAGATCCGCACGCCGATGAACGCCATCATCGGCATGGCCCACCTGGCCCTGCGCACGCGGCTGAGCGACCCGCAGCGCGAGTTCCTCGGCAAGATCCAGACCGCCAGCGAACACCTGCTGTCGATCATCAACGACATCCTCGACTTCTCGAAGATCGAGGCCGGCAAGCTGACGCTGGAACCCACCGATTTCGAGCTCGACCGCCTGGTCGACCAGATCCGCGACATGGTCATCGACCGGGTCGAGGCCAAGGGCCTGGAGTTCATCGTCGACCTCGACCACCTCCCACCGGTGCTGCATGGCGACGGCCTGCGCCTGGCCCAGGTGCTGCTGAATTACGTGACCAATGCGGTGAAGTTCACCGACCAGGGCCGGATCGTGCTGCGCGCCAGCGTGCTGCGCGAGGCGGAGCAGCCCGACGAACCCGGTTGCTACCGCTTCGAAGTCAGCGATTCCGGCATCGGCCTGACCGAGGAACAGCAGGAGCGCCTGTTCCAGGCCTTCGAGCAGGCCGATGGCGGCACCACCCGCCGCTACGGGGGCACCGGACTGGGCCTGGCCATTTCCCGGCGCCTGGCCGAAGCCATGGGTGGCCGCGTCGGCGTGCACAGCAGCCCGGGCCAGGGGGCGTGTTTCTGGATCGAGGTGCCGCTGCGCCCGGCGCGTCAGCGCCCGTCCAGCGGCGAGTGGCCGCTGCCGGGATTGCGCACCCTGCTGGTCGATGACATGGCCGAGGCCCGGGCACCGATGGGTGTGCTGCTGGGATCGATCGGTCTGGCCGTGGACGAGGCGGCTGGCGGCCTGGAGGCGCTGGCCATGCTGGGCGAGGCCGAACGCCAGGGCCACCCCTACGAGTTGATGCTGGTGGACTGGAAGATGCCGCTGGTGGACGGCCTGCAGACCGCCCAGCGGGTCGACGCCGCCGGCCTGCTGCGACCGCCGGTGAAGCTGCTGATCAGTGCGGCGCTCGACCTGCCCCCGGGTCTGCTGGCCCAGGGCGGCTTCGCGGGCCACCTGGTCAAGCCCTTCACCCGCTCGGCCCTGTTGTCCGCACTGGCCCGGCTCGGTCCGCAGCTGACCGGTGGCGCGCGTGGGGGCGAGGCGCCGACGCTGGGCGCCGACGAGGCCGAGGATCTGCTCAGGCAGCGCCGTGGCGTGCGGGTGCTGCTGGCCGAGGACGACCCGCTCAACCAGATCGTCGCCACCGGCCTGCTCGAGCGCGTGGGCGTCCAGGTGGTGCTGGCGGGCAACGGCGAAGCCGCCATCGACGCGCTGCGCAACGAGCCCTGCGACCTGGTGCTGATGGACCTCCACATGCCCGGCATGGGTGGACTGGAGGCCACACGCCGCCTGCGCTCGCAGCCCGAGCTGACCCGGCTGCCGATCATCGCGATGACCGCCAGCGCCTTCGGAGAAGACCGTCGCGAATGCCTGGATGCCGGCATGGACGACCACATCGCCAAGCCGGTCGATCCGGACCTGCTCTACGCCACGCTGGTGCGCTGGCTGCCACCAGCGGCCGAGGCTGCGACCGAACAAGCCGGGCAGCCCACCACCGTCAGCGGCGGTCCCCGCGAGTGGGACCAGGCGTTGGAGCGGCTGGAAGCCACCGGCCTGGTCGACACGCGCGGCGCACTGCGCCTGATGCGCGGCCAGGTCGACCACTACCTGCGCCTGCTGGCCCGCTTTGCCGACCTGCATCGCCAGGACCCGGTTCAGCGCCATCTGAGCGCCGGCGACACCCGGGCCGCCCTGCTTCACGCCCACTCGCTCAAGGGCGCGGCTGCCAACCTGGGGCTGCCGTCGGTGCAGCAGGCCGCTGCGGCCCTGGAGGCGGCGCTGAACCGCCATGACACCGACGCCGTGGCGTCGCTGAGCCGCACGCTGGACGACCAGGTCATGGCCACCGTCCAGGCCCTGCAGCAGGCGCTGCCGGTCGAGCGCCTGGCGCCCGCGCCCGGGCAGGACCAGGCGGCGCTGGTGCAGGGCCTGCAGCAGTTGCTGGAGCAGCTGCGTGCCGACGCCCTGGAGGCCACCGACACCTTCGCGCTGCTGCAGCCCGAGCTGCAGCTCACCGCGCCCGCGCTGACCGCCGAGCTGCGCCACCGGATCGAGCGCTTTGACCTGGGCGGCGCCGCCCAGGCGGCCGAAGCCCTGCTCGGCCGCCTGCAGGCCTCGCTCAGCAGCGGATGACGGTCTGGAACCAGACCTCGGTGCCTGCCGGCACCGCCGGCGCCGGCGGCGGCAGCAGCACCGGCGAGTTGATCCAGTGCGCCGTACCGGCGACGCCAGGCATCGGCGGCCAGAACGTGCCGGCGCTGTTCATCTGCCAGCTGATCGGGATCAGCGACGGCTGCACGTAGAACGGGAGGTCATTGTTCCAGCCCGGCAGCGCCGGGTAGCCCGGTGGCGTGGGGCTGAACACCGACGGCGGCAGCGGCTTGGTCACGCGCCACAGCTTGTTGGGCAGCGTGCGCAGGTTGGTGCTGTTGTTGGCGAACACGCAGGTGCCCACGCCGGTCAGCTTGAACTCACCCAGCAGCCCCATCAGGCTGGAGGCGATGTCGCCCACCCAGATGTTGAGATAGAAGTTCTGCCCGGCCGAACTCGTCGGCGGCAGGGCGGTGCCGGTGTAGGTGGCGCCCCAGCCCAGGCCCTGCGAGAACTGGATGCCCGGCACGCTGGGGTTGTCGCTGAGGAAGATCTTGAACTGGTCATCGGCGTTGACCTTGCTCATCAGCATCTGCTGGGCTGACGCGGGAAGGGCCAGCGCGGCCGCGGCGGCCAGGGCCAGACCGTGCCAGGTGAAACGGTGCTTCATCAGTGTCTCCTGCGGCGCTGTGACTGAGCCGATGGCTGCCCTGCGCCTCGGGTGCCACCGCTGCGGACCGCCTGCATGGCAGCCCACGAAGCGCAGCGTGCGCCTGGCAGCCCCCCTGTCCCATCCCTAGACGCCGGCCACCAGGGTTGTCCTGTCCTGACCGCCCATCCCGTTGACGCTGATTCCCGCGTGCACCGGACAGGCGCGGCCCCAGCATGGCGTCCAAGCCAGGTCGGCCCACCAACATGGCCCGTCCAGCGTGGCACCTCTGATGGCTCGTCAAGCGGCCCCAACAACGCAAAAGCCCCAGGTCCTTGCGGAACCTGGGGCTTGAATTCTGGTAGGCGCGATTGGATTCGAACCAACGACCCCCACCATGTCAAGGTGGTGCTCTAACCAACTGAGCTACGCGCCTGTCGTTGAAGCTAGCAGTATATACCGGATTTCGCGCATCCGGCAAATCCGCTCAGCGTCGGCGCACCTGCCGCACGCCGGTGACGCGTGCCACCACCTGCATCACCTGGCGCAGCCGAGAGGCATCGGCCACCTCGACCGTGAAGGTCATGCGCGCGCTGCGGCCATGCAGGTCCTGCACCGACTGCGTGTGCACACCGGTGACGTTCATGCGCTCCTTGGCGAAGACCTCGGTGATGTCGCGCAGCAGGCCCTGGCGGTCGGCGGCCTCGATCTGCACGTCCACCGGGTACACCGCCTCGCCAGGCCGGGACGGTTGGCCCCACGCCACGGCAATCACCCGGTCGCCGAAGCGCTCGGCCATGTGGCGGAAATTGGCGCAGTCGCGACGGTGCACGGCCACGCCCTTGCCGCGGGTGACGAAGCCGCCGATCGCGTCCGGCGGCGCCGGGCGGCAGCAGCGGGCCAGGCTGGTCAGCAGGCTCTCGACGCCCACCACCAGCACGCCGCCACGGGCGCCGCCGGTGTCGGCGCGAGAGCGCTTGAGGGCCGGCACCTCCTCGTCCGCGACCGGCTCGGCCGGGCGCAGCAACTGCTCGATGTGGCGCAGCGAATACTCGTCCTTGCCCACCACCTCGAACAGCGCCTCGGCGTCCTTGAAGCCCAGTCGCTCAGCCAGTTCATCGAGCTTGAGGGCGGTGCGGCCCTCGCGCTGCAGCAGCTTCTCCACCAGTTCGCGCCCGCGCGCCACGGTGACCGCCTGGGCCTGGGCGTTGAACCAGGCGCGCACCTTGGCGCGTGCCCGCGGGCTGCGCAGGAAACCCAGCTCCGGGTTCAGCCAGTCCAGCGACGGCCCGCCCTCCTTGGCCACGGTGATCTCCACCGTCTGTCCGTTGGCCAGTGGCGTGGACAGGGGCACCAGTTGCCCGTCGACCTTGGCGCCGCGGCAGCGGTGTCCCACGTCGGTGTGCAGCGCATAGGCGAAATCCACCGGCGTGGCGCCGGCGGTCAGCTCGACCACCGCAGCCTGCGGCGTGAAGACGTAGATCCGGTCCTCGAAGTCCGGGCCGCTGTGCTCGCCCTGCTGGGCGAAATCGCGTTCCCAGGCCAGCAGCTGGCGCAGCACCGCCTTGCGGGCCTCGGCCACCTTCTCCTCGAACTCGCCGGCGGCGCGCACCCCCGCGTAGCCCTTGCTGCCGGCCTCCTTGTAGGCCCAGTGCGCGGCCACGCCATGCTCGGCATGCTCGTGCATGGCCTGGGTGCGGATCTGCACCTCGATCGGCCGGTCGTCGTCGGCCAGCACCACGGTGTGCAGCGAGCGGTAGCCGTTGGGTTTGGGGCGGGCGATGTAGTCGTCGAACTCGCCCGGCACCGGGCGGAAGCGCTCGTGCACGCGCGACAGCGCGGCGTAGCAGGCCGGCACATCGGCCACGATGACCCGCAGCGCGGCCTTGTCCATCACCCGCTCGAAGCCCAGCTGCTTGCCCTGCATCTTCTTCCAGATGCTGTAGAGGTGCTTGGGGCGGCCGTGCACCACGGCCGCCACGCCGTGCGCCTGCAGGTCGGCCGCCACCAGCCGGCGCAGGGCATCCACGCCCTCCTCGCGCTCGATGCGCTTCTCGGCCAGCAGGCGGGCGATGCGGCGGTATTCCTCAGGTTGCAGGAAGCGGAAGGCCAGGTCCTCCAGCTCCCACTTGATCTGCCAGATGCCCAGCCGGTTGGCCAGCGGTGCGAAGACCTGCGCCGACTCGGCCGCCAGCGCTTGCGGACAGGCGGTCTTGCTGGCCGCATACCAGCGCAGCGTCTGCAGCCGCGAGGCCAGGCGCAGCAGCACCACCCGCAGGTCGCGCGAGAAGGCCAGCAGCATCTTGCGCACCCGTTCGGTCTGCTGGGCCTGCTGGTCGTCGTCGATCTGCGCCTCGCGCGCGGCGCGCTGGATCTGCACCAGCTTGCGAGTCAGCGTGACCAGGCTGGCGAAGGACGGCCCGAAGGCCTTCTCGATCACCTCCTCGGGGCGCTGCAGGTAGTCGCCGGCGTAGACCAGGTAGGCCGCTGCCTGCAGACTGGGCGCACCGCCAATGTCCCGCAGGATGCCGGCCACGCCCTGGGCATGGGCGTAGGCGTCCTCGCCGGTGTCCAGTTCGCGGCCGGCGAGCAGCGGCTCGGCAAAGGCGCGCGCGCGCTCCAGCGCCGCCAGGCTGTCTTCCAGCGCCTGGGCGGCGGCGTGGCGCACCGCGGGCGACTCGCCAGCCAGCGTGACGATCGGCGCCGCGCCTTCGTGCAGCGTGCTTCCGCTCTTCATGCGCCCAGCAGGAACTCCCGCACCGCGGCCACCTGGTCCGGCTGCACCAGCATCGGCGCGTGGCCGACGCCCTCAAACACCCGCAGCCGGGCCCGCGGACCACGGCGGGTCATCTCATCCGCCGTGAGGGCCGACAGCAGATCGGACTGCGCGCCGCGCAGCAGCAGCGTCGGGCAGCGGATCGCGTCATAGCTGGCCCACAGCGCGGCCTCGCCCGCAGCGGCCACGTCGGCCGTCACCTGGCGGAAGGGCACGGCGATCGCCGGGTCGTAGTGGGGCTTGAAGCCGTCGCCCTCGGGCGCCAGCTGCGGCCGGGTCAGGTCCAGCCACTGTTCGCGGGTGTGCGGACCAAACCCCTGCGAGATGGCCCACAGCGCGTCGGCCGCCTCGTCCAGGCTGGCCCAGTGCACCGGCTGACCCAGGTACTGGCCAATGCGCTGCAGCGAGGCGAATTCGATCTTCGGACCCACGTCGTTGAGCACCAGGCGCTGGATCGGCGAGTCCGGCAGCGCCGCCAGGCCCATGCCGATCAAGCCGCCCATCGACGTGCCCACCCAGTGCAGGGTGCGGGCATCCAGGCGCGCCAGCAGCGTCACCATGTCGGCCACATAGGCCGTGATGGCGTAGCCAGCCGGGTTCTTCAGCCAGGCTGAGCGGCCGCGGCCCACCACGTCGGGGCAGACCACGCGGTAGTCGGCGGCCATGGCGCGGGCCAGGGTGTCGAAATCACGGCCCTGGCGCGACAGCCCGTGCACGCAGACCAGCACCTGGTCATTGGCCGGGTCGCCCCACTCCCAGTAGGCCATCCGGTGCAGTCCGCAGGCGCCCAGGCAGCTGACGTCTCTCAGGCGGGGTTCGCTGGCGGTCATGGCGTGTAGTCTTCGTGAAAGCCTGGGGGCCGGATAATCCACTGTAGCAACCGCCAAGGAGATTTTTCGCATGCTCAACGGAAAAACCGCGCTGGTCACCGGATCGACCAGCGGCATCGGCCTCGGGATCGCCAAGGCCCTGGCCGCCCAGGGCGCCCATGTGATGCTCAACGGCTTCGGCGACACCGCCGCCGCCCAGGCCGAGGTCGCCGCTGTCGCCACCGGCGGCGCCCGCGTCGGCTACCACGGCGCCGACATGAGCAAGCCGGCCGAGATCGAGGCCATGGTCCAGGCCTGCACGGCCGAATTCGGCGCCGTTGACATCCTGGTCAACAACGCCGGCATCCAGTTCGTGGCGCCGGTGGATGAGTTTCCGGTCGAGCGCTGGGACGCAATCATCGCCATCAACCTCAGCTCGGTCTTCCATGCCACCCGGGTGGCGCTGCCGGGCATGAAGGCGCGCGGCTGGGGCCGCATCATCAACGTGGCCTCGGTGCACGGTCTGGTGGCTTCGGCCAACAAGTCGGCCTATGTGGCTGCCAAGCACGGCGTGATCGGCCTGACCAAGGCGGTGGCCCTGGAAACCGCCACCACGCCCGTCACCTGCAATGCGATCTGCCCGGGCTGGGTGCTGACGCCGCTGGTGCAGAAGCAGGTGGATGCCCGCGCCGCCGCCGACGGCGTGGACAACGCCGAGGCCACCCGCCGCCTGCTCTCCGAGAAGGAGCCGTCGCAGCAGTTCACCACGCCGGAGGAACTGGCCGCGATGGCGGTGTTCATGTGCTCGCCCGCCGCCGGCAACCTGCGCGGCACCGCCGTCAACATGGACGGCGGCTGGGTCGCCCAGTAAGGCCTGCCCAGCGCTGGATTCAGCGCATCTGCACGCTGCCGTTGACGGTGGCCGTCACCGTGCCCTTGCCCGCCTCGGTGGGCAGCGGCGCGTCCTCGGCCATGCGGGCCGAGGCCATGGCCACGCGCGGCACCGGCACGCCGCCGCCGTCCTGGTCCAGACCCACGTTGACCTCACGCACCGAGAAGCCGCCGTAACCGAAGGCCTTGGCCTGCTCCGCCGCACGGGCGCGAAAGCGGGCGATCGCCTGGGCCGTCACCTGCGACTCGACCTGTTCACGCGCCTCGCGCGACAGGCTGAAGCCCACGCCGGCGATGCTCATGCTGCTGATGCGGCCGCCCAGCTGGCTGATCGCCGCCATATCGCGGCCTTCGACCAGCAGCCGGGTGCTACCCTGCCAGCCGCTGATCTGGCCCTTGCTGCCATAGCGCGGGTAGATCGAGAAGCCGCCCGTCTGCACCTCGACCTGACCCGGCCGCGCCACGCGGCGGGCCTCGGCCAGTGCGGCCTCCAGCGCGGTCTTGAGCTGCGACTGCACGACGCCGGCATCGCTGCCCTCGCGGCTGGCCTGGAAGCTCAGTGACATCCAGTCGTGGGGCACGTCGACGCTGGCGCTGGCGCTGAGCGTCAACACGCCCTGCGGCACCGGGCCAGGTGCCGCCGCAGCGGTCTGCGCCAGGGCGGGCACAGCGGCCAGCGAGGCCAGGGGGATCAGCAGCGTGTGGCGGCCGAGTCGCTTGAGGGAGGTGGTGTGCGTCATGGCTCCACAACGCACGGCAGGCCGCAGCCGATGACCCGGCCTGACCGGGGGCAACAGTTGTAACAACGGGTCAAGTAACCCTGGGCAATCCGGCTTTGCCAAGCACAATCGGCTCTGTTACAAATTGGGGACACGCCATGAATGCCACCGCCACGCCCAAGCAGGACCGGGTCGTCGTCGTTGACGACGACGCCCGCATCCGTGACCTGCTGCGTCGCTACCTCACCCAGGAAGGCTTCGAGGTGCTGCTGGCCGAGGACGCCAAGGCGCTCAACCGCCTGCTGACGCGCGAGACGATCGACATGATCATCCTCGACCTGATGCTGCCAGGCGAGGACGGCCTGTCGATCTGCCGCCGCCTGCGCGCCGCCAACGACCCCACGCCGATCATCATGCTGACGGCCAAGGTCGAGGACGTCGACCGCATCGTCGGCCTGGAGGTGGGCGCCGACGACTACCTGCCCAAACCCTTCAACCCGCGCGAGCTGCTGGCCCGCATCCACGCCGTGCTGCGCCGCCGCCCGCGGCTGGAGGCCCCTGGCGCGCCCTCCAGCGAGGCCGAGATCGTCAAGTTCGGCCCCTTCGAGTTCGACCTCTCGCTGCGCCGCCTGACCAAGGACGGCGAGCCGATCACGCTGACCACCGGCGAGTTCTCGATGCTCAAGGCGCTGGTGCGTCACCCGCGCCAGCCGCTGTCGCGCGACAAGCTGGCGCAGCTGGCGCGCGGCCGCGAGTTCGAGCCCTTCGACCGCAGCCTGGACGTGCAGATCTCGCGCCTGCGCAAGATGCTCGAGCCGGACCCGTCCAACCCGCGCTACATCCAGACGGTCTGGGGCGTGGGCTACGTCTTCGTGCCTGCTGAAGGACCGGCTTGAAGCGTCCCGCGTTCACGCTGAACCTGTTCTGGCGCACCTTCTTCCTGCTGGGGGTGCTGCTGGCCGGTGGCGTGTTCGCATGGGTCATCACGCTGCGCCAGCTGGAGTTCGAGCCGCGGGCGGTGCAGGCGGCGCAGCAGATCGCCAGCCTGGTCAACCTGTCACGGGCGGCGCTGCGCTACTCGGACGGCATCAACCGCATCGCCGTGGTCAAGACCATGAGCGAGCAAGAGGCCGTGCGGGTGCTGCCCCGCGAGCCCAAGGACCAGTGGGAGCCCTTCGAGACCGACCGCTTCACCCGCCTGGTGGCCGCCGACCTGCGCGCCCGGCTGGGCGAGGACACCATCATCGCCCGCACGGTGAACAACCAGACCGCGCTGTGGGTGGGCTTCCAGATCGAGCACGACCCCTACTGGATGCAGGCCGAATACGCCCGACTGGAACCCCTGACGCCCAGCACCTGGTTCCTGTGGGTCATCACCGCGGTCATCGCCACGGTCCTGGGTTCGGTGGCCGTGGCCCGCCTGATCAACCGGCCGCTGAAGGACCTGTCGTTTGCCGCCAGCCGCATCCGCGAGGGCGAGTTCGACTCCCGCCTGGACGAGACCACCATGACCAGCGAGATCCGCGCGGTCAACATCGGCTTCAACCGCATGGCGCGCGAGCTGGCCAAGGTCGAGGAAGAGCGGGCGGTGATGCTGGCGGGCATCAGCCATGACCTGCGCACGCCGCTGGCGCGCCTGCGCCTGGAGGCCGAGATCTCGGTGTCCGACGAGGAGGCCCGCCGCAACATGGCGATGGACATCGACCAGTTCGACAACATCATCGACAAGTTCATGGACTACGCCCGCCCGGAGGACGCCAAGGTGCGACCGGTGGACCTGGCGCAGATCATCGAACGCGAGGCCATGGCCTTCCGCGACACCAGCCAGATCCGCATCCTGCTGAAGCTGCCGCAGAGCCTGGTGGTGCAGGGCGACGAGGTGGAGCTGGGCCGGGTCTTCGCCAACCTCTTCGAGAACGCGCGCCGCTACGGCCGCACCCTGGACACGGGCGTGGCCAAGGTCATCGTCAGCCATGTGCAGACCGGCGTGGACGTGATCGTCACCGTGCGCGACCACGGCCCGGGCGTGCCGCCGGAGAAGCTGGGCCACCTGACAACGCCCTTCTTCCGCGGCGACGCCGCCCGCACCGCCGCCAGTGGGGCCGGCCTGGGCCTGGCCATCGTCAAGAAGACGCTGCAGCGCATGGGCGGCACGCTGGACCTGGCCAATGCGCGCGACAGCGGGCTGATCGCCCACATCCGGCTGAAGAAGGCCTGAGCGCGTCGCGCCGCAGGGCCGCGCATCAGTGGCGCATCAGTGGCGCATCAGCAGGCACACCGCCCGCGTCTCGATCGCGCGGCCCTCGCCCACCGGGCCCATCTTCTCGGCCGTCTTGGCCTTGACGTTGACCCGCTCGGGCGCAATGCCCAGCGCTTGGGCGATGCGGGCCACCATGGCCTGGATGTGCGGCGCCATCTTCGGCGCCTGCGCGACGATGGTGCTGTCGACGTTCACCACCTGCCAGCCGGCGGCCTGCACGCGGCGCACCGCCTCGCTCAGCAGGCGGTGCGAGTCGGCGCCGGCGAACTCGGAGGCGGTGTCCGGGAAATGGCGGCCGATGTCGCCCAGGCCGGCAGCGCCCAGCACGGCGTCGGTGATCGCGTGCAGCAGCGCGTCGGCGTCCGAATGGCCCAGCAGGCCCAGCGCATGCGGGATCGTCACGCCGCCCAGCACCAGTGGCCGGCCAGCGACCAGGGCGTGGGTGTCCCAACCCTCGCCCACGCGGATCTCGGGAATGCCGGGAGTCATTCAGCCACCTCCATGCGCTCGGAAAGCGTCCAGCGCACGCCGCTGGGGTCCACCAGGTCCAGATCGCGACGGCCCCAGGCGCGCTGCTGTGGCGGCTGCACCGCCACGCCGTAGCGCGCCGCCAGGCCAGCCTGCTGGATGCGCGCCCACAGGGCGTCCAGATCGTCCACCGTCAGGTGCAGGTGCTGCGCATGGGCGGCCTGCGGGGCCTCGTGGCGCTGCAGCAGGAAACCGGCGCGGCCCATCCTGAAGCCGGCCAGGTCGCCCATGGCGAATTCGCGGGTGAAACCCAGGTCCTGGTAGAACTGCTGTGCGGTGGCGAAGTCGCGCGCCGGCACGGTGGCGCGGATCTCGGGGCCGCCGCGGCTGGCCAGCAGGCGCTCGGCCAGCGCGAAGTCGGGCGGGAAGGTGATCTTCAGGTTCTCCCAGTCGCCGCGCACCAGACGCGGGCGGTGGCCCAGCGCCTCGACAGCGCTGGCCTCATCGGTCACCTGCTCGCCGGCAAAGGCCAGTGCGGGCGCCAGCAGGCCCAGGCGGAACATCTGCGGCGTCTGGGCCGCCCATTTGCCGGCGCGGTCCACGGTGGCGGCCACGCGGCCATCCTGCTCGCTCTTGAGGGTATCGGCCAGCGGCAGCGCCAGCAGGCCGCCGATCTCGTCGTCCTGGCAGGCGTCGATCAGGCGGTCCACCCACTCGGGCTGCAGCAGGCAGCGCGCGGCGTCATGCACCAGCACCCAGTCCTGCGGCTGGGCGCCGCGCGCACGCAGCTCGTTCAGGCCGTTGGCCACAGTCTCGGCGCGGCTGGCGCCGCCGGCCTTGGCCAGCCACAGGCGCTCACCGGCCAGGCCGGGCAGGTCGTCCTCGAACTGCTCGTCGTCGGGCGCGAGCACCACCAGCGTGCCCGCCAGGCGCGGCACGCGCGCCAAGGCCGTGAGGGTGTGGGCCACCAGTGGCCGGCCCGCCAGCGGCTGGTACTGCTTGGGGCCCAGCGTGCCGGCCCGGGTGCCGGTGCCGGCACAGGGCACCAGGGCGAAGAAGCGGGGTTCGGCCCCGACGGCGTACGTTGTCATCGACTGAATTCTAGAATCGATGCCCTCACGCCCCCCTGCGCCGCGCACGGGGGCGTGTCGTCATTGCTGCCCCCTGCCCCATGCAACTGCCCGTCATCGCCCCCGGCAAACGATTCACCCTGCCGCGCCCGATCGGCTCCGCCGACGCCTTGCTGCTGGCCCACCACGCCCAGGCACGGGTGGCCGACGGCCAGCGCCTGGCCGTGGTCACCGCCGACCCGGCCGACGCCCAGCGCCTGGCCGACGAGATCCCGTTCTTCGTCCCCGGCCTGCGGGTGGCCGTGTTCCCGGACTGGGAAACCCTGCCCTACGACAGCTTCAGTCCGCACCAGGACCTGATCTCGGAGCGGCTGGCCACGCTGTGGCGCATCCACCAGCAGGAGGTGGACGTGGTGCTGCTGCCGGCCACCACCGCCCTCACCCGGCTGGCGCCGCCGTCCTTCCTGGCCGGCACCACCTTCGCGTTCAAGCAGAAGGCCCGGCTGGACGAAGCGGCGCTCAAGCGCCAGCTGACCCTGGCGGGCTACACCCACGTCAGCCAGGTGGTGTCGCCCGGCGAATACGCGGTGCGCGGTGGCCTGATCGACCTCTTCCCCATGGGCTCGAACGTGCCCTACCGGGTGGACCTGTTCGACGACGAGATCGACTCGATCCGCACCTTCGACCCCGACAGCCAGCGCAGCCTCTACCCGGTGCCCGAGGTGCAGTTGCTGCCCGGCCGCGAGTTCCCGATGGACGACGCCGCCCGTCAGCGCTTTCGCGAGCGCTGGCGCGAACTGCTGGAGGGCGACCCCACCAAGAGCCGCATCTACAAGGACATCGCCCAGGGCATCGCCACCGCCGGCATCGAGTACTACCTGCCGCTGTTCTTCGAGGACACCGCCAGCATCTTCGACTACCTGGGCGAACAGGCGGCGCTGGTGCTGCACGGCGAGGTCGACGAGGCGCTGCAGCGCTTTGCCGCCGACACCCGCGAGCGTCACCGATTCCTGCAGCACGACCCCGACCGGCCGATCCTGCCGCCGGACGCCATCTTCCTGAAGACCGACGAGTTCTTCGCCCGCGCGGCGGCGCATGCGGTGCTGTCGCTGCGCGGCGCCGCCGAGGTGGACTGGGCGCGCCCGCTGCCCGGCGTGGCCACGGACCGCGGCAGCACCGAGCCGCTGTCGGCGCTGGAAAAGCACCTGGACAGCACGCCCCACCGCGTGCTGCTGGTGGCCGAGAGCGAAGGCCGGCGCGAGAGCCTGCTGGAGCTGCTGCGCGACCACCGCATCGAGGTGCCGGCCGTGGCGTCGCTGGCCGAATTCCACGCCGGCACCGAGAAGGTGGCGATCACCGCCGCCCCGCTGGCCGCCGGCTTCTTCTGGCATGAGCCGGCCCAGGGCATCGCCACCCAGTTCCTCACCGAAACCGAGCTCTTCGCCGCCGCGCCCAGCTCCCGGCGGCGCCACCGCAAGCAGGAGCAGACCAGCAGCGTCGATGCGCTGATCAAGGACCTCTCGGAGCTGAAGATCGGCGACCCGGTGGTGCACTCGGCGCATGGCATCGGCCGCTACCAGGGCCTGCTGCACATCGACCTGGGCGAAGGACCGAGCGAGTTCCTGCACCTGGAGTACGCCGACAAGGCCACGCTCTATGTGCCCGTCAGCCAGCTGCACCTGATCAGCCGCTACACCGGCGTCAGCGCCGAGGAGGCGCCGCTGCACAAGCTGGGCTCGCAGCAGTGGGACAAGGCCCGCCGCAAGGCCGCCGAGCAGGTGCGCGACACCGCGGCCGAGCTGCTCAACCTGTACGCGGTGCGAGCCGCCCGCCAGGGCATGAGCCACCGCTACTCGGCGCATGACTACGAGGCCTTCGCGGCCAGCTTCGGTTTCGAGGAGACCGCTGACCAGCGCGCCGCCATCCATGCGGTGATCCAGGACATGGTCAGCCCGCGGCCGATGGACCGGCTGGTCTGTGGCGACGTGGGCTTCGGCAAGACCGAGGTGGCCCTGCGCGCCGCCTTCGTCTCGGTGATCGGCGGCAAGCAGGTGGCGCTGCTGGCACCCACCACGCTGCTGGCCGAACAGCACTACCAGACCATCGTCGACCGCTTCGGCAAATGGCCCGTCAAGGTGGCCGAGCTCAGCCGCTTTCGCACCCCCAAGGAAGTCAAGGCCGCGCTGGAGGGCATCGAGGCGGGCACGATCGACATCGTCGTCGGCACCCACAAGCTGCTCAGCAAGGACGTGAAGTTCAAGCGCCTGGGCCTGCTGATCATCGACGAGGAACACCGCTTCGGCGTGCGCCACAAGGAGGCGATCAAGGCGATGCGCGCCGAGGTCGATGTACTCACCCTCACCGCCACGCCCATCCCGCGCACGCTGGGCATGGCGCTCGAGGGCCTGCGCGACCTCAGCGTGATCGCCACCGCGCCACAGCGCCGGCTGGCGATCAAGACCTTCGTGCGCAACGAGGGCAGCGGCACGATCCGCGAGGCCGTGCTGCGCGAGTTGAAGCGCGGCGGCCAGGTCTACTTCCTGCACAACGAGGTCGAGACGATCGAGAACCGGCGCCAGAAGCTCGAAGAGCTGCTGCCCGAGGCGCGCATCGCCGTGGCCCACGGCCAGATGCCCGAGCGCGAACTCGAGCGGGTGATGCGCGAGTTCACCGCCCAGCGCTTCAACCTGCTGCTGTGCTCGACCATCATCGAGACCGGCATTGACGTGCCCACCGCCAACACCATCGTCATCAGCCGCGCCGACAAGTTCGGCCTGGCGCAGCTGCACCAGCTGCGCGGCCGGGTGGGCCGCAGCCACCACCAGGCCTACGCCTACCTGCTGGTGCCCGATGTCGAAGGCCTGACCAAGCAGGCCGCGCAGCGCCTGACCGCGATCCAGGAAATGGAGGAGCTGGGCTCAGGCTTCTACCTGGCGATGCACGACCTGGAGATCCGCGGCGCCGGCGAGGTGCTGGGCGACAGCCAGAGCGGCAACATGATGGAGGTGGGCTTCCAGCTCTACAACGAGATGCTGGCCGAGGCCGTGCGCGCGCTGAAGAACGGCCAGGAACCCGACCTGCTGAGCCCGAACAGCGCGGTGTTTGGCGGCGGCACCACCGAGGTCAACCTGCACGCCCCCGCCCTGCTTCCTGATGCCTATTGCGGCGACGTGCACGTGCGCCTGAACTTCTACAAGCGCCTGGCCAGCGCCGAGCGGCCTGAGCAGCTGGACACCCTGCTGGAGGAGATCACCGACCGCTTCGGCAAGCTGCCCGCCCAGGGCCAGAACCTGTTCGACAGCCACCGGCTGCGCATCCAGGCCCAGCGCTGCGGTGTGCAGAAGGTGGACGCCGGACCGCGCGCGATCACCATCAGCTTCCGCCCGAATGCGCCGGTCGACGGCCAGCGCATCGTGGCGCTGGTGCAGAAACACCGCCACATCCGCCTGGCCGGCAACGACAAGCTGCGGGTCGAGCGCGAGATCGCCGAACCCCGGCTGCGCGCCGACATGGTGCGCGACCTGCTGCGCTCCCTGACCAGCTGACACCGGCCTGCGCGCGGGTCGCCCGCGGGTCAGTCGTCGTCGTCCTCGTCGTCCAGGTCGTCGTCGTCGTCGCTGTCGCCGTCGGTGCTCTTCACCGAGGGGACGTCGATGCCGACCACGGCCGGCATCGCGGCGATGTCACCCACGAAGGCCAGCTCCATGCGGACCTCGTCGATCGGGTCGGTCCATTCCACCGGGAAGCAGATCTCCTCGCGGCCGACGTCCAGCGTCTGCGCGGGGTGGCCGTTGACCGAGACGTTGGCCAGCAGCGAGCGGCCATCCGTGGTGCGCATGTCCACACGGATCGTGCCCTTGTGGCGGTAGCGCCGCCGAAAGGGCAGCCGGAAGTTGACCACGCCCACCGGGCCCTTCGGGCGGGCCGTGGCCAGATCGGTGCCGGGCACGGCCTCCAGCGTCCACCCTTCCGGAAACAGGCTGTAGAACACGCGCGCCTGGCCCTGCCAGCCGCGCTGGGTGATCATGTGCAGCCGGTCGAGCACCTCCATCACCTTGGCCTCGATGACCTCGACGCTGTCGATGTTGTCGGGCAGCCAGGCGTCCTTCATGGGCAGCGCGTCGCCGTTCTTCAGGTAGCGCTTGGCAAACAGCTCGTTGCTGACACGGAAGCGCTCGCGCAACTCCGCCACGCGCTCGCGGCTCATGAAGAAGCGCGAGCCCACGCCATTGGCCGTCAGGCGGCAGGCCAGGTCCTGCACCTGCTTGTTGCGCAGCGAACTGGCGCCCTCGTCGCGCTTCACCTTCATCAGCAGCGCAGCGAACTGAGCGGCCAGGCTGGGGTTGGTCTCCTCCTGCTCGAGGTTCAGCTTCTGCGGCTCGGCGATGCCGATGGCATGGAAGAAGTCGGCCAGCAGGTCCTTGTCGTAGAACGAACTGCGCTGGAACACGCGCGCGTGCACACAGCCCTCGCCCAGCGCCAGCTCCATGCCCTGGCAGACCTTGAGGTAATCCAGCGGGCGGCGGCGGATCCAGCGGTTGACCCGGTCATCGCTGTCCAGGTCGAAGCGCTTGTAGACCTGCTTCTGCTTCTGCAGCAGCGAGGACTGGATCCACTCGACCTGCTCGCGCACGTACATCACCACCATCGGCTCGAAGCCCTTGAAGACCTCGGCGAAGTGGCTGAGGTGGTCGGGGTCGAGCCGCCACAGCCCCTCGTTGGAGAGGATCATGTGGCGCCCGGTGGGCAACACCCGCGCGGCCTCGGCCGCCCACTCGGCCCATCCGGGGTGGTCGGGATTGTCCCAGGCCAGTTTGTGCTTGGCGGAACGCGGCATGGTGCGCCGGCTCTCGACCACGTGGTAGCCCAGCTGGGCCAGGGCCTCTTCGTTGCGCTTGAGGGCGAGTTGAATGCTGGTCGTTCCGGTCTTTCCGGTACCGACATGCAGGATCAGCTTGGGCACGAGCAGGGCTCCGTGGAAGGGTGTGGGACGGTTTCTTAAACTGGTAACGAGCATAACGTCACCCGAGCGATGCTCCCATCCCACATCGGTGTGGTGCTGTCCCCCAACCGAGGGCTGGCGCGAAAAAAGCCGCGAAACGCCCTGTTCATCCCACTCCAGCCGTGGGACATGTGCGCCGAAGATGCGGGCAGGCCTGAGCTGTCCAACAGGCCGTCCGATTTAGGAGACACACATGACCGACTGGTTGCGTCGCATCAGTCAGGCCCAGCGCGTGATGCTGGGCTTTTCGACCCTGTCGCTGACCTTGCTGGGTCAGGGCCTGTGGGCCGCCACCCTCTTGCCCTCGGACACCGGGTTGTGGTTTGCCGGCGGCTCCGGCCTGCTGGCCTGCCTGGGCCTGCTCAGCGGCTGGGCGGTGCGGCAGAGCATCAAGGCACCGGTGGAGGACACCGCCAGCGCCGTGCAGCAGATCGCCCAGGGTGACCTGGAGATTCGCATCGAATCCCCTGGCCGGGACGAGCTGTCCTGGCTGCGCCATGAACTCAACAGCATGCGCAAGAAACTGCGCTCGATGCTGCTGGACATGCGCCAGGGCATCCATGGCGTGGCCGCTGCCTCCGAGGAGATCGCCAAGGGCAACCAGGACCTGTCGGCGCGCACCGAACAGCAGGCGGCGGCCCTGCAGCAAACCGCCAGCACCATGGATCAGCTGGCGCACACCGTGCGCGGCAACGCCCAGCACGCCCGTGAGGCCAGCCACGCGATGGAGCAGGCGCGCGAGGTGGCCCAGCAGGGCGACCAGCTGATGCAGGACGTTGAACAGCGCATGCGCGACATCCACCAGAGTGCCCAGCGCATCGGCGAGATCATCGGCGTGATCGACGGCATCGCCTTCCAGACCAATATCCTGGCGCTGAACGCCGCGGTGGAAGCTGCACGCGCCGGCGAACAGGGCCGCGGCTTCGCGGTCGTGGCGGGCGAGGTCCGCACGCTGGCCCAGCGCAGCGCCGCCGCCGCCCGCGAGATCAAGGACCTGATCCTGGATTCCGGCGCCAAGGTCGATGCCGGCAGTTCGCTGGTCTCCACCGCTGGTGAGACGATGCGCGCGCTGCAGGAGCGGGTCAGCCGGGTGTCCTCGCTGATCGGCGAGATGGCCAGCGCCAGCGGCTCGCAAAGCGAGAGCATCGACCAGGTGCACGCCGCCATCGCCCAGATCGACAACGCCACGCAGCAGAACGCTGCGCTGGTCGAGCAGGTGGCCGCGGCCGCCGGATCGCTGCGCCAGCAGTCGGAATCGCTGGCCCAGGCCTCGCAGGTCTTCCGCGTCAAGCCCTGACGGCCGGGCGCCCGCTCGGCGACAATCGGGCCTGCCGACCCACCGTCGGCAGGCCTTTTCCCGTTCGAGCATGTCTTCCCTGTCCCCCGGTCTGTTCATCCGCGGCTTCGAGCCGCCGCTGCGCCTGCGCGATTTCCGCCTGGTCGCGTTCGACATGGACTCCACGCTGATCAACATCGAGTGCGTGGACGAGATCGCCGCCGCCGCCGGCCGCAAGGCCGAGGTGGCCGCGATCACCGAAGCCGCGATGCGCGGCGAGATCACCGACTACAAGGACAGCCTGCGCCGCCGCGTGGCCCTGCTCAAGGGCGTGCCGGTGACCGCGCTGGACGAGGTCTACAACCGCCACCTGCACCTCAACCCGGGCGTTGAAACCTTCGTCGGCGCCTGCCAGGCCGCGGGTCTGAAGACACTGCTGGTCTCGGGCGGCTTCACCTTCTTCTCCGACCGCATCAAGCACCGCCTGGGCCTGGATTTCGCCCGCGCCAACGTGCTGGAGATGGACAACGGCGTGCTCACCGGCCGCCTGGTCGATCGCCCCTGGGGCGACATCGTCGATGGCGCCGAGAAACGCCGCGTGGTGCTGGAGGTGTGTGAACTGATGGGCATCGCGCCCACCCAGGCGATCGCCGTGGGCGACGGCGCCAACGACCTGCCGATGATGAGCGTGGCGGGCCTGTCGATCGCGTTCCACGGCAAGCCGGCGGTGCGTGACCAGGCGATGCTGTCGATCGAGACCGGCGGCATGGACCGCGCGCTGGACGTGTTGCGCTGATCCCGGCGCCGCGACGAGCCCCCCCGCTTTTTCCGTCTTTAGCTCCCGCTCCGGCCGGCCGATAGCCGGAGCATGAACCGCATCATCGTCATCCATCCCTCGGGTGAGCGCCGCGAACGTCTGGCGCAGGCCCTCCAGCCGCTGGGCGGCCGCATCGTCGAGGCCTTCAGCCGTGGCGACAGCCTGCAACGCCTGGCCGGCCCCGACGGCCAGCGCCGCGGCGACCTGGTGGTGATCGATCTCAGCGACTGGGCAGTGCCCGGCACCGCCCTGATCCGTGCGCTGCGCCGCCAGGTCACCAGCCCGCTGCCGGTGCTGGTCTGCCTGCCGCCTCAGAGCCAGATGCCCGAGCTGGCGGCACAGGCGGCCCGCACCGCCGGTGCCAACCTGCTGCTGCCCAGCCAGGCCAGCCTCGCCGAGCTGACCGAATCCGCAGCCATGCTGCTGGGCCTGCCGATGCGCCCTCTGGCGGGCGCCGCCCACGGCCAGCAGCGCCTGATCGACGCCTGGCAGCAGCAGCTTGAGCTGGTCGCGCTGCCCGATACCGCCGCCCCCACGGTGGTCTCGGCGCGCCGGGTGTTCGAGTCGCTGCTGAGCCTGCGTGAGGATGAACGCGGCGGCGAAGCCGCGCTCGCCCTGACCGGGCTGGCGGGCGGGCCGGTGCCGCTGGGGCGCTGGGGGGGCTGGTACCACCCGGCCCATGAAACCGTGGCCGGAGAGGCTGAGCTCTCGCGCCGCCGCCAACGGGTGCAGCCACTGTGCCTGCTCTTCGACGCCGGCGGCCAGCGCTTCGCCCTGCCGCTGGACGCCGAGGTGGCGCCGGGTTGCTGGTGGTCAGACGGTCATCCGCTGCCACCGATGCAGGAGCCGGTGGCCGCCCTGCCGCTGGTGCGCCTGTTCGGCAGCTCGGGCTTTCGACGCCTGCTGTGCACCGACCGCGCGACCATCGTGCTGCGTCGACAGGAGGCCGCCCAGGTGCACGAGCAGGGCCTGAGGGTCGACGAGGTGCTGGGCATCGAGCCGCTGGCGCTGGACCCCTGCCCGCCCGCCACCGCGCTGGCCAGTGGCTGCCAGGCGCTGGCGATCGACCGCGACGGCGAGCCGGTGCTGGTGCTTGATGGCCGGCAGCTGTGGCTGCAGTTGGCCGCGCTGAGCACGCCGGTCAGTCCGCGCTGAGCACGCCGGGCAACCTGCGCCCATCCCGGGGCACCCGCAGGCCGGTCAGCCCGCCAGCTGCGCCCAGACCTTCTCGAGCCGCTTGACCGACACCGGTTGCGGCGTGCGCAGCTCCTGGGCAAACAGGCTGATGCGCAGCTCCTCGAGCTGCCAGCGGAAATCGTCCAGCCGCGCATCCGCCTGGCCTTTGCGCTCGGCCAGGCGGCGCTGGTAGCGCTGCTCCAGCGGCCGCAGTTCGGCCAGGCGCTGGCTGTCGCGGGCGGGATCGGCGCGCAGCTTGTCCAGGCGCATCACCACCCCCTTCAGGTAGCGCGGGAAATGCTGCAGCTGCGTCCAGGGGGTCTGCAGCACAAAGCGCTTGGGCATCAGGCGGGCCAGCTGGGCGCTGATGTCCTCGGCCACCTCCTTCGGTGGTTTGGCGTCCTTGAGCTTGCGCGTGGCGCCGGCGTATTCGGTCAGCACCGTGCCGGCCAGGCGGGCCACCTCCTGGGCAATCAGGTTCAAGCGGCTGCGGCCCTCGTCAATCCGCCGCTCGAAGGCCAGCCGGTCCTGGGGCAGCGGGTCGGCCAGGAAGGCACGGTCGACCGCGATGTCGATGATCTGCGCCTTCAGCTCATCGGCCGTGCCCAGCGGCATGTAGGCCACCGCCATCTTCGTCAGGTCGGGGATGTTCTTCTCGAGGTATTTCAGCGGCTCCTTGATCTGCAACGACACCAGGCGGCGCAGGCCGGCGCGGTGCTTGAGCGCGGCCACCTCGGGCTCGTCGAAGACCTCGATCTCGACATGCGCGCCCTTGTCGATCAGCGCCGGGAAGCCCACCAGGGTCTGACCGCCCTTGCGGATCTCCATCAGCTCGGGCAGCTCGCCGAAGGTCCAGGCCGTGTGCTGGGCGGGCGCAGTGTCAGCCGGCGGCGCCGGCGGCTTCACGGCGGCCTGGATCGCCCGTCCACCGCTCTCGGTGCGGACGACCTGGGGCTGCGGTGCCGGGGCCGGTGCGGCCAGCTTCAGCGCCGCCAGGGCCTGGAAGGCCGAACGCGCCTGGCCGCCCAGTTCGGCCTTCAGCGCGGCCAGCTGGCGGCCCATGCCCAGCTGGCGGCCATGCTCGTCAACCACCCGCAGGTTCATGAACAGGTGCGGCCCCAGCTGCTCCAGCTTGAAGTCGTTGCGCTGCACCGCCAGCTGGGTGCGCTCGCGCACCGCCTTCAGCAGCACATCCACCAGCGCGCCCTGACCCGGCTCAGCGGTGGCGCAGAACTCGGCAACGAATTCGCCCACCGGCTGCAGGCGGGCGCGCGGCTTCTGGTGCAGGCTCTTGATCAGTGCGGCCACCTTAGCCTCCAGCATGCCGGGCACCAGCCAGTCGCAGCGTTCCTCGCTGACCTGGTTGAGCGCATAGATCGGCACGGTGACGGTGACGCCGTCCTTGGCGTCGCCGGGCTGGTGCAGGTAGCTGACCGCGCAGTCCACGCCCCCCAGACGCAGCGTGCGCGGGAAGGCGGCGGTGGTGACGCCGGCGGCCTCGTGGCGCATCAGCTCGTCGCGGCTGAGGTGCAGCAGGCGCGGGTGGGCCTTGCTGGCCTCGCGGTACCAGCGCTCCATCGTCGCGCCGCTCACCACGTCCATGCCGACATGCTCGTCGTAGTAGGCAAAGATCAGCTCATCGTCGACCAGCACGTCCTGCCGGCGTGACTTGTGCTCCAGCTCCTCGACCTGGGCGATCAGCTTGCGGTTGTGGGCCAGGAAGGGCAGCTTGCTGTCCCACTCGCCGTTCACCAGGGCTTCGCGGATGAAGATCTCGCGCGCCGCCTTGGCGTCCACGCGGCCGAAGTTCACCCGCCGGCCGCTGTAGATGACGATGCCGTAGAGCGTGGCGCGCTCCAGTGCGATCACCTCGGCGGCCTTCTTCTCCCAGTGCGGCTCCAGCAGCTGGGTCTTGAGCAGGTGGCCGGCGATCGGCGGGATCCACTGCGGCTCGATCGCCGCGAGGCCACGGCCGAACAGGCGCGTGGTGTCGACCAGCTCGGCCGCCACCAGCCAGCGGCCCGGCTTCTTGCTCAGGTGCGCGCCGGGATGGCGCCAGAACTTGATGCCGCGCGCGCCCAGGTACCACTCGTCGTCATCGGCCTTGCAGCCCACATTGCCCAGCAGGCCGGCCAGCATCGACAGGTGGATCTGCTCGTAGGTGGCCGGGCTCTGGTTCAGGCGCCAGCCGTGCTCGGTGACCACGGTCATCAGCTGACTGTGGATGTCACGCCACTCGCGCACCCGGCGCGGGCTGACGAACTGGTCGCGCAGTCGCTGCTCCTGCTGGCGGTTGCTGAGCTTGTGGGTGTCGACCTGCTGGCCGGCCTGGCCGGCATGGCCGTGGTTGCCGCGGCCGGCCTCGATCCAGGTCCACAGCTTGAGGTAGCCCATGAACTCGGACTTCTCGTCGTCGAAGAGCTTGTGCTTCTCGTCGGCGGCCTGCTGCTGCTCCAGCGGGCGGTCGCGCACGTCCTGGCCGCTGAGTGCCGAGGCGATCACCAGCACCTCGGCCAGCGCCTGGCGGTCGCGCGCCTCCAGGATCATGCGGCCCACGCGCGGGTCCAGCGGCAGCTTCGACAGCTCGCGGCCGATGGGGGTCAGCTCGTTGGCCTCGTCCACCGCGCCCAGCTCGGCCAGCAGCGCATAGCCGTCGGCGATGGCCTTGCGCGGCGGCGCCTCCAGGAACGGGAACTCCTCGACCAGGCCCAGGCCCAGTGCCTTCATGCGCAGGATCACCCCGGCCAATGAGGAGCGCAGGATCTCGGGGTCGGTGAATCGCGGCCGGCTGTTGAAGTCCTTTTCGTCGTACAGGCGGATGCAGATGCCGTTGGCCACGCGGCCGCAGCGGCCGGCGCGCTGGTTGGCCGCGGCCTGGCTGATCGCCTCGACCTGCAGTTGCTCGACCTTGTTGCGGTAGCTGTAGCGCTTGACGCGGGCGTCCCCGGTATCCACCACGTAGCGGATGCCCGGCACGGTCAGCGAGGTCTCGGCCACGTTGGTCGCCAGCACGATGCGCCGGCCGTTGCCGGCCGTGAAGACACGGTCCTGCTCGGCCTGGCTCAGGCGGGCGAACAGCGGCAGGATCTCGGGCTGCGGGCCGTGGCGGTGGTGCTGGGCGGCATGCTTGCGCAGGTGATCGGCGGCCTCGCGGATCTCGCGCTCGCCGGGCAGGAAGACCAGGATGTCGCCCGGGCCCTCGCGCCAGAGTTCATCCACCGCCTCGGCGATGGCGTCGTTCTGGTCGAAATCCTTGCGCTCTTCAAACGCCCGGTAGCGCTGCTCGACCGGAAAAGTCCGCCCGCTGACCATCAGCACCGGGGCTTTTCCCCGGGCGCTGGCGAAATGCTCGGCAAAGCGATCAGCGTCGATCGTGGCCGAGGTGACGATGATCTTCAGGTCCGGCCGGCGCGGCAGGATCTGGCGCAGGTAGCCCAGCAGGAAGTCGATGTTGAGGCTGCGCTCGTGCGCCTCGTCGATGATCAGCGTGTCGTAGGCACGCAGCAGCGGGTCGGTCTGGGTTTCGGCCAGCAGGATGCCGTCGGTCATCAGCTTCACGCTGGCGCCGGGCTGCAGCCGGTCATTGAAGCGCACCTTGTAGCCCACCACCTCGCCCAGCGGCGAGTTCAGCTCCTCGGCGATGCGCTTGGCCACCGAGCTGGCGGCAATCCGCCGCGGCTGGGTGTGGCCGATCAGACCCGCGCCGCCGGCACCGCGGCCACGGCCCAGCGCCAGCGCGATCTTGGGCAGCTGGGTGGTCTTGCCCGAGCCGGTCTCGCCGCAGACGATGACCACCTGGTGCTCGCGCAGCGCCTGCGCGATCTCCTCGCGCCGGGCACTGACCGGCAGGCTGTCGGGAAAGTGGATCGGCGGCACCGGCGTGGCCGGGACCGGCGCGCGGGGGGCCCGGGGCGGGCGCGGCGGCCGAGAAGAAGCGGGAGTCGGAACAGTCACAGGGGCGCGATTATCGGGCCGCCGTCGACAGGCATGCCCTTCACGCCCGGCAACGCCAGCACACTGGGGCACAATCCCCGGCGCGATGATGGATCTGGTATTTCCCCACACCTTCGTGCCCTGGTTTCGATCGGTGGCACCGCATATCCATGCCTATCGGGGCAAGACCTTCGTCGTCGGCATCACCGGCGAGGCGATCGCCGCGGGCAAGCTCAATGCGCTGGTCCAGGACCTGGCGATCCTGCATGCCATGGGGGTGCGCCTGGTGCTGGTGCATGGTTTCCGTCCGCAGGTCGACGAACAGCTGCGCGCCAAGGGCCTGACCTCGAAGTTTTCCCAGGGCCGACGCATCACCGACAGCGTGGCGCTGGACTGCGCCCAGGAGGCCGCCGGTCAGCTGCGCTTCGAAATCGAAGCGGCGTTCTCGCAAGGCCTGCCCAATACGCCGATGGCCAATTCCACGGTGCGGGTGGTGTCGGGCAATTTCCTGACGGCGCGCCCGGTGGGCATCGTCGACGGCGTGGATTTCGTCTCCAGCGGCTTCGTGCGCAAGGTGGACGCGGTGATGATCCGCCGCGCCATCGACATCGGTGCGCTGGTGCTGCTGTCGCCCTTTGGTTTCTCGCCCACCGGCGAGGCCTTCAACCTGACGATGGAAGACGTGGCCACCGCCACCGCGGTGGCGCTGCAGGCCGACAAGCTGCTGTTCCTGACCGAGGTGCCCGGCGTGCGCGAATCGCTGGACGACCCCGACAGCCCGATCGACACCGAGCTGGCCCTGGCCGACGCCGAGCGACTGCTGGCCCGCCTGCCCGAGAGCACGCGCCCCACCGACCCCGGCTTCTACCTGCGCCACTGCATCGAGGCCTGCCGCGGAGGTGTCGAGCGCTCGCACATCCTGCCCTTCGCCTCGGATGGTGCGCTGCTGATGGAGATCTTCACCCACGATGGCATCGGCACCATGGTGGTCGACGAGAAGCTGGAAAGCCTGCGTGAAGCCGGTGCCGATGACGTTGGCGGCATCCTGCAGCTGATCGAGCCCTTCGAGCGCGACGGCACCCTGGTCAAGCGCGACCGCACCGAGATCGAGCGCGACATCGCCAATTACACGGTGATTGAGCACGACGGCGTGATATTTGGCTGTGCGGCGCTCTACCCATATCCCGAGGCCATGACGGGCGAGATGGCAGCGCTGACCGTGTCCCCGCAGGTGCAAGGCCAGGGCGACGGCGACAAGATATTGAAGCGCGTGGAGCAGCGCGCCCGTGCGGCTGGTTTGGCCTCGATTTTCGTGTTGACCACCCGGACCATGCACTGGTTCATCAAGCGCGGCTTCAGTCCGGTCGACCCGGACTGGCTGCCCGAGGCGCGCAAGCGCAAGTACAACTGGGACCGGCGCTCGCAGGTGCTGGTCAAGAAGCTCAGCTGACATTCAAGAGGACTCACCATGGCACGCACCGTTCAATGCATCTTTCTCAAGAAGGAAGCCGAGGGGCTGGATTTCCCGCCATACCCGGGCGACCTGGGCAAGCGCATCTACGACCAGATCAGCAAGGAGGCTTTCGAGCAGTGGAAGCGCCACCAGACGATGCTGGTCAACGAGAACCGACTGAACCTGGCCGATCTGCGCGCCCGCCAATACCTGGCCCGGCAGATGGAGCAGTTCCTGTTTGGCGGCAACGCCGACCAGCCCACGGGTTTTGTGCCGCCGGCGGCCTGATGTCACGCCGTCCCGGGGTATTTTCAAACTGAAACAGCCCGGCCTGAAGCAACCAGAAAATCAGGTATATACTGCGGTTTCCCAGTAACGGGATTAATGGAGTATCGAATGCCCTCCCCTTCCATTCAAGAATTGCTGGCCCAAAAGGCCGCCCTCGAAAAGCAGATCGCTGACGCCCAGCGTTCGGCGCGCGCGGACGCCATCGCCAAGGTCAAGGCCCTGATGGCCGAGTACGGCCTGACGGCGGCGGACCTGGCCGGCCGTGCCCCGGCGGCCCCGAAGCCCGAAGGCGGCAAGAAGGTCGCCGCCAAGTACCGTGATCCCGCCACCGGCCAGACCTGGACCGGCCGCGGCCTGAAGCCCAAGTGGCTGACCGCCGCGCTGGCCGCCGGCAAGCAACTGAGCGACTTCGCCATCTGAACCCGCCGGGGCAGCCGCCCCGGCCTCGCACAAGGGCAGCCTGCGGGCTGCCCTTTGTCTTGTCTGCACCTCGTCTAGACTTGCACCGGTGATTCCCCACGGCTTTATCCAGGACCTGCTGAGCCGCACCGACGTGGTCGAGGTCGTTGGCCGCCATGTCGAGCTGAAGAAGGCCGGCATCAACTTCAAGGGCCTGTGTCCCTTCCATGGCGAGAAGACGCCCAGCTTCATCGTCAGCCCGTCGCGCCAGACCTACCACTGCTTCGGCTGCGGCGCGCATGGGGACGCGCTGCGCTTCCTGACCGAGCACCACGGGCTCAGCTTCATCGAAGCCGTCAAGGACCTGGCGCAGTCCGCCGGCATGGTCGTTCCCGAGGACGACGCGAGTCCGGCCGAGCGCGCCATGGCCGCCCAGCAGCGCGAGCGCGAGTCCAGCCTCAGCGAGGTGCTGAGCCGGGCCTGCGACCACTACCGCCGCCAGCTCAAGGGCAGCCCGCGGGCGATCGACTACCTGAAGCGGCGTGGCCTGACCGGTGAGATCGCGCTGCGCTACGGCCTGGGCTACGCACCGGAAGGCTGGCGCGGCCTGGCCAGCGTCTTTCCGCGCTACGACGATCCATTGCTGGCCGAATCGGGCCTGGTCATCGTCCAGGGTGCAGACGAAGGCAAGCCCGAGGCCGAGCAGAAGCGCTACGACCGCTTCCGCGACCGCATCATGTTCCCGATCCGCAACGTCAAGGGCGACGTGATCGGCTTCGGCGGCCGGGTGCTGGACCAGGGCGAGCCCAAGTACCTGAATTCGCCCGAGACTCCGGTCTTCCACAAGGGCCGGGAGCTGTACGGCCTGTTCGAGGCCCGCACCGGCCTGCGGCAAAAAGGCTATGCGCTGGTGACCGAGGGCTACATGGACGTGGTGGCGCTGGCCCAGCTGGGCTTTCCCAATGCCGTGGCCACGCTGGGCACCGCCTGTACCGATGACCACGTCAGCAAGCTGCTGCGCTTCACCGAGCAGGTGGTGTTCAGCTTCGATGGCGACGCGGCCGGGCGCCGTGCGGCCGGCCGCGCGCTGGAGGCCGCCCTGCCCTACGCCAGCGACACGCGCAGCTTCCGTTTCCTGTTCCTGCCGCCCGAGCATGACCCGGACAGCTACATCCGCGCCCACGGCGCCGAGGCCTTCGAGGCCCAGGTGCGCTCTGCCGTGCCGCTGTCGCGCCAGTTGCTCGAGCACGCCGCGATCGACTGCGACCTGGCCACCGCCGAGGGACGCGCGCGCATGCTGGCCCAGGCCCGGCCGCTGTGGAACGCCCTGCCTGAAGGCAGCCTGCGTCTGCAGTTGCTGTCCGAACTGGCCCGCGCCGGCGGCGTGCCGGTGCCGGAGCTGACCGGTCTGTGGCAATCGCAGTCCACGCGCGAGCGGCCGCCGCGCCGTGACGACGAGGGCGACGGCCGTTCGCCATCGGACGACGCCCCCGGCCGCCCGCGCTGGCGCCGCGAGGCCGCGGCCCGTGCCGCGCCCGGCCGCCGCGTGGCACCACGCAGCCCAGAGGATCGGGCGGTGCAGATGCTGTTCGGCGAGCCGGCCTGGTGGGACCGGCTGGACCCGCCGGAGCACCACCTGCTGCACGAGTTGCCCGCACCGCACGGCCCGGCCATCGCCTGGCTGGAGCGGGACCTGGCCGAGCATGGCCCGCGGCCCTGGGCGGTGCTGCGCCAGGCGCTGGCCGCCGACGACAGCCTGCCCGCCGACTCACGCAGCCTGGCCGACGGCGACGCCTTGCCCGACGCCTGCTTCGAGGACCTGGCCGCCGCCCTGGGCCTGCTGCGCCTGCGCGAGCTGGACGCTGCGCTCGACCGCCTGGCCGCCAGCGACATCAGCAGCCCGGAACAGATTGCCCGCTATCGCGCGCTGTCCGAAGAGCGCCGGGTCCTGCGCGAGCGCCAGCGTGAACTGAGCCAGCGCGCGCCCGCCGAGTGAGCTGCGCGGCTGGCGCGGGCGCCTGCTCAGGCGCCCAGTCTTGGGTATAATCCAAAGCTTCACGCCGCAAGAGTGACAGCAGCACCTCCGGTCCCGGCCACCCTCGACAAGGGCAAGCACACAGGCCACCTCTCCCGCAAGGGCTGCACAAACCCCCGTTCACGCGAGCTTGCCGGCGGATTCCTCCCGTACCGCGATGGTTCGGTGACGCTGACGCGTCGCCGGATGGATCATTGCGATCGCGATGGCATCCACCGGCCCCCTGCACCGCCTCGAGACCACGCATGACCGCCAAGAAGACCGCTGCCAAGCCTGCTGCCAAGCCCGCCGCCAAACCTGACGCCAAGGCCGACGCCAAGGCAGCCAAGCCCGCCAAGGCCCTGGAGGCCGACGAGCCCAAGAAGGCCAAGGCCACCGCCAAGGCAGCGGCCAAGCCGGCGGAAGAGCCCAAGGGCAAGCCTGGCCGCAAGCCCAAGGCCGAAACCACGGCCGCCAAGGGCAAGAAGAAGGCCGAGGAAGCCGAGGAGGACCTGGGCGACATCGAGGCCGAGCTCGAAGGCGAGGTGGATGCCGAGGTAGCCGAGGTCGAGGCCGACGAGTCCGAGGACAAGGCCAAGGCCAAGCCGCTGCGCATGAAGGTCAGCCGCGCCAAGGAGCGCGCGCTGATGCGTGAATTCGGTCTCGACGAGACCGCCCTGACCGAAGAGGAAGTCGCCAAGCGCCGCCAGGAGCTCAAGACCCTCATCAAGATGGGCAAGACGCGTGGCTACCTCACGCACCAGGAAATCAACGACCACCTGCCCGAGAAGCTGATCAACGAGGAAATCCTCGAGGCGATCATCTCGATGCTCAATGACATGGGCATCGCGGTCTACGAGCAGGCCCCCGACGCCGCCACGCTGCTGATCAGCGGCAGCAACACCGCCACCGCCACGGACGAAGAAGCCGAGGAAGCTGCCGAAGCGGCCCTGTCCACCGTCGACAGCGAATTCGGCCGCACCACCGACCCGGTGCGCATGTACATGCGCGAGATGGGCTCGGTCGAACTGCTCACGCGCGAGGGCGAAATCGAGATCGCCAAGCGCATCGAAGGCGGCCTGCAGGCGATGATGCTGGCCATCAGCGCCTCGCCCACCACGATCGCCGAGATCCTGGCCATGGCCGACCGCATCGCCGCCGGCGACATGCAGATCTCCGAGGTGGTCGACGGCTTCGTCGCCGAGGACGAGGCCGACGACTATGTGGCCGAGGAAGACTTCGACGAGTTCGACGAAGAGGACGACGACGACGGCAACGGCGGCTCCAAGGCCCTGACCAAGAAGCTCGAAGAGCTCAAGGCCGCGGCGCTGGAGAAGTTCGGCACGCTGCGGGCGCACTTCGACAAGATGCGCAAGGCCTACGAGAAGGAAGGCTACAAGTCGGTGGCCTACAACAAGGCCCAGCACGCGATCAGCGAAGACCTGATGACGATCCGCTTCACGGTCAAGACGATCGAGAAGCTGTGCGACATCCTGCGCTCGCAGGTCGACGACGTGCGCCGCTACGAGCGCGAGATCCGCAAGATCGTCGTCGACAAGTGCGGCATGCCGCAGGAGCACTTCATCAAGGCCTTCCCGCCCAACGCCCTGAACCTGAAGTGGGCCGAGAAGGAAATGGCCTCGGGCAAGCCCTATGCCGCGATCCTGGGCCGCAACCTGCCGGCCATCCAGGAACTGCAGCAGAAGCTGATCGACCTGCAGGCCCGCGCCGTCGTGCCGGTGGAGGACCTCAAGGAGATCAACAAGCGCATGAACGAGGGCGAGAAGGCCTCGCGTGACGCCAAGAAGGAGATGATCGAGGCCAACCTGCGCCTGGTCATCTCGATCGCCAAGAAGTACACCAACCGCGGCCTGCAGTTCCTCGACCTGATCCAGGAAGGCAACATCGGCCTGATGAAGGCGGTGGACAAGTTCGAATACCGCCGCGGCTACAAGTTCTCGACCTACGCCACCTGGTGGATCCGTCAGGCCATCACCCGCTCGATCGCCGACCAGGCCCGCACCATTCGTATCCCGGTGCACATGATCGAGACGATCAACAAGATGAACCGCATCTCGCGCCAGCACCTGCAGGAGTTCGGCTACGAGCCCGACGCCCCGACGCTGGCCGAGAAGATGGAGATGCCCGAGGACAAGATCCGCAAGATCATGAAGATCGCCAAGGAGCCGATCTCCATGGAAACGCCGATCGGCGACGACGACGACAGCCACCTGGGCGACTTCATCGAGGACACCAACAACGTGGCCCCGGTGGAAGCGGCCATGCAGGCCGGCCTGCGCGACGTGGTCAAGGACATCCTCGACAGCCTGACCCCGCGCGAGGCCAAGGTGCTGCGCATGCGCTTCGGCATCGAGATGTCCACCGACCACACGCTGGAGGAAGTGGGCAAGCAGTTCGACGTCACCCGCGAACGCATCCGCCAGATCGAGGCCAAGGCGATCCGCAAGCTCAAGCACCCGAGCCGCTCGGACAAGCTGCGCACCTACCTCGACAACAACTGATCAGGGCCCATCGCCGCGCGCGCTACACTCAAAGCCAATGGCCACGATCAAGCGTCGCATCGTCCTGTTCGCTGACCTGCGTGGCAGTACCGCGCTGTACGAGACCCTGGGCAATGCCCAGGCGACCACGCTGGTCACGCGCACCATCACCACCCTCGCCCGCCGGGTTCCGGCGGTCGGCGGACAGCTCGTCAAGACGCTGGGTGACGGCCTGATGGCCGTCTTTCCCAATGTGCGCGCCGCGGTGATGGCGGCGGTCGAGATGCACGAGGCGCTGGGCGAGGTGTCCGCCTGGGCACCCACCTCGCAAGGCCGCGACCTGGACGCCACCGCCCGCCTGCAGCTGCAGGTGGCCGTGGCGGCGGGCGAGGTGGTCGAGGTCGGCGGTGACTGCTTTGGCGACGCGGTCAACGTGGCCGCCCGGCTGATCGACCATGCCGGCGACAACGAGACCCTGATCACCCGCGAGGTCTTCGACGAGCTGCCCTGGGAGGCCCGCACCCGCTTTCGCCACCTGGACAAGGTGCACCTGCGTGGCCGCGCCGAACCGGTGGACGTCTACCTGCTGGCTGGCCGTGGCGCCGACACCGCCGCCACCCAGCTGGAATCGCGCGTGGGCGTCAGCGAGCCGCGCGGCCTGCGCCTGGACCTGGCCGGCCAGACCCACGACTTCAAGCTCGACCAGTTCCCGGTCATCCTGGGGCGCAGCACCACCTGCTCGCTGAAGGTTGACGACGCCCGCGTCTCGCGCGCCCATGCCCGCGTCGACCTGATGGGCGGCGCGCTGCAGCTGACCGACCTGAGCATCAATGGCAGCTTCGTGCGCTTCGCCGGTGACGACGAGGTCATCAGCCTGCGCCGCTCGGCCTGCACGCTGCACGGCAGCGGCGAGATCGGCCTGGGCGCCTCGCCCCTGAACCCCAAGGCTGCCCGCCTCGGCTTCACGGTGCTGGTCGGCGACGCCGTCTGAGCACTGTCAACGTTCCCGTCCCGCCATGACCGAGCCCCGCTCGAATACCCCCGGCACGGCCATCCTGCTGTGCAATCTCGGCACCCCCGATGCGCCGGACGCACCGGCGCTGCGCCGCTACCTGGGCGAGTTCCTCTCCGACCCCCGGGTGGTGGAGCTGCCCGCCTGGCTCTGGCAGCCCATCCTGCGCGGGGTCATCCTGAACGTGCGCCCGGCCAAGTCGGCGGCCAAGTACGCCACCGTCTGGACCCCCGACGGCTCGCCGCTGCTGGTCTGGACCAAGCGCCAGGCAGCCCTGCTGCAAGGCTGGCTGGGCGAGCGCGGCGTGCCCGTGCGGGTGCGCCCGGCGATGCGTTACGGCCAGCCGTCGATGGCCTCGCAGCTCGATGCGCTGCGTGCCGAAGGCGTGCAGCGGGTGCTGCTGCTGCCGGCCTATCCGCAGTACTGCGGCGCCACCACCGCCAGCACCTTCGACGCCTTTGCCGCCTGGGGCCGCGCACAGCGCGTGCTGCCCGACAGCCGGTTTGTCGCCGGCTACCACGACGACCCCGGCTACATCCACGCGCTGGCCGAGAGCGTGCGCCGCCACTGGCAGCGCGAGGGCCGCAGCCCGATGCTGGTGACCAGCTTCCACGGCATGCCCGAGCGCACCCGTACGCTGGGCGACCCCTACCACGACCAGTGCCAGGCCACGGCCCGGCTGCTGGCGCAGGCGCTGGAGCTGCCGCCCGAGCAGTTGCGCGTCACCTTCCAGAGCCGCTTCGGCAAGGCCAAGTGGCTGGAGCCGGCCACCGAGCCCACGCTGGAGGCCCTGGCCCGCGACGGCCACACGCGGGTGGA
Organism: Ideonella alba; assembly: GCF_018069845.1. Lineage (NCBI taxonomy): Bacteria > Pseudomonadati > Pseudomonadota > Betaproteobacteria > Burkholderiales > Sphaerotilaceae > Ideonella > Ideonella alba. The sequence goes on along the minus strand of NZ_JAGQDD010000006.1, from coordinate 80,609 downwards.
TGTGGTCTGCCCCGGGTTCTCGGCCGACTGCCTGGAGACGCTGGAGGAGATCGCCCAGGAGGGCCGCGACGCGTTCCTGGCCGCGGGCGGCCAGCAGTTCCACTACATCCCCTGCCTGAACGACGATCCGCTGCACATCGCGGCGCTCGGCCAGATCGCCCAGGACGCGCTGGCCGGCTGGCCGCGCTGAAACGGCAACGGCCGCCCGCAGGCGGCCGCTTCCGGGGAGTCAGGCGCGCTTGATCAGCGCTTGTTGCGCAGCTTCATCAGCTGCGGCAGCACCAGCACCGCCGCCACCACGGCCAGGATGCTCAGCGACACCGGCCGCTGGAAGAACACGCCCCAGTGGCCTTCGCCGATCGACAGCGCATTGCGCAGCTGCGCCTCGGCCAGCGGGCCCAGGATCATGCCCACGATCACCGGCGCCGTGGGGAAGTCGAAGCGGCGCAGCAGCACGCCCAGCACACCCACCGCGAACATCACGTACAGGTCGAAGGCGCTCTGGCGCATGCCGTACACGCCCACGGTGGCGAAGATCAGGATGCCGGCGTAGAGCTGGGGCTTGGGAATCTTCAGCAGCTTCACCCACAGGCCCACCAGCGGCAGGTTCAGCACCAGCAGCATCACGTTGCCGATGTAGAGCGAAGCAATCAGGCCCCAGACCAGGGTGCTGGAGGTCTGGAACAGCTGCGGTCCCGGCTGCAGGCCGTAGTTCTGGAAGGCCGACAGCAGGATCGCGGTGGTCACCGAGGTGGGTATGCCCAGCGTCAGCAGCGGCACCATGGTGCCGGTCACCGCGGCGTTGTTGGCAGCCTCGGGGCCGGCCACGCCTTCAATGGCGCCGGTGGTGCCAAACTCTTCCTTGTGCTTGGACAGCTTGCGCTCGACCGCGTAGCTCAGGAAGGTCGGGATCTCGGTGCCGCCCGCCGGAATGGTGCCAAACGGGAAGCCCAGCGCCGTGCCGCGCAGCCAGGCGGGCCAGGAGCGCTTCCAGTCGTTGCGGTCCATGTGCACGCGGCCAGACTTGTTCAGCGAGACTTCACTGCGGCCCTCGTACAGCGTGGTGTAGAGCGCCTCGCCGATCGCGAACAGGCCCACGGCGATCAGCACCACCTCGATGCCGTCCATGAACTCGGGAATGCCGCCGGTGTAGCGCACGCTGGCGGTGATCTGGTCAATGCCCACCAGGCCGATGGCCAGACCGATGAACAAGGCCGTGATGCCGCGCAGCGTGCTGGCGCCCAGCACCGCGCTGACGGTGGTGAAGGCCAGCAGCATCAGGCAGAAGTACTCCGGTGGGCCCAGCTGCACCGCGTAGTCGGCCACGATGGGGGCGAACAGGGTGACCAGCACCGTGGCGATGGTGCCCGCCACGAAGGAGCCGATCGCCGAGGTGGCCAGGGCCGCGCCGGCGCGCCCGCTCTTGGCCATCTTGAAGCCCTCGAGCGCGGTGACCATGGTGCCGGTCTCGCCCGGGGTGTTGAGCAGGATCGAGGTGGTCGAGCCGCCGTACATCGCGCCGTAGTAGATGCCGGCGAAGAAGATCATCGACGCGGTGGGTTCCACCTGCGAGGTGATCGGCAGAAGCATCGCCACCGTCACCGCCGGGCCCAGGCCGGGCAGCACGCCGATCGCGGTGCCCAGCACGCAGCCCACGAAGGCCCACATCAGGTTGATGGGCGTGCCGGCCGTGACGAAGCCGTTGAGCAGTTGTTGCCAGATGTCCATGGTGCCCGCCTCCTCAGAGCCAGCCCGAGGCCGTCAGGCCCGGCAGGTTGATCGCCAGCAGCTTGGTGAACAGCCAGAACACCGGCGCCGAAATCGCCAGGCCCACCGCCAGGTCCATGCCACTGTCGCGCAGGTTGCCCGCCGGTTTGCCCTCGGACAGGCGCAGACCGCGCACCGCCAGCGCAAAGCACAGCGCGCAGCTGAGCACGAAGCCGACGGTGGTGATCAGGCTGGCATTGAGCAGCACGCCGGCCGACACCCAGGCCATGGCCTTCCAGTCGCCTTGCGCGGCGCCAGAGGGTGCCTCGGCGCTGCGGTAGCCACCGGTGCGCGCCTCGCGCACCAGCAGGATGCCGCACAGGATCAGCACCACCGACACCACCCAGGGCAGGAAGTTGGGCCCCACGCCTGCGTAGCCGGCGTCGGAGGAGATCTGTGTGGCGCCATAGGCCATGGCCAGCCCCACGGCCAGCACGCCCACGCCGATCCAGGTCTGGTGACCGGTGGGGGGCAGCGGGTGGTGCTCGGCCTCGGGCGCCTCGGGAAGAATCTGCTGATAGGACATGACATCCCCCTGCCGCTGTCCCGGGCGGGCGCGGCTGTGTGGTGGTGTGGGTGGGTTGGGGAGGTGGGTGCAGCGCCCGGCCGCCGTCAGCGGCGCCGGGCGCGCTCGGGCGTCAGACCATGCCCGACTTCACCATGATCGCGCGCAGCGAGGCGAATTCGCGGTCGACGAACTCATCAAAGGCCGGGCCGGTGAGCACGGCCGGCGTCCAGTCGTTTTTCTCGAGGGCTTCGACCCAGGACTTGGACTTGACGGTGGCCAGCACCAGGTCGGTCAGCGCCTTGCGCTGCGCCGGCGTGATGCCCGGGGCGGCGTAGACACCGCGCCAGTTGCCGATCTCGACGTTGATGCCCATCTCCTTGAGCGTGGGGATGTCCTTGCTCTGCTTGCCGGTCAGGCGCGTGGCCGAGGTGACGGCGATCGGCCGCATCTTGCCCGCCTCGATGTACTGGGCGAACTCCGAGAAGCCGCTGCCGCCGATGCTGACGTTGCCGCCCAGGATGGCGGCGGTGGCCTCGCCACCCCCGCGGAAGGGCACGTAGTTGATCTTGGACGCGTCGATGCCGGCCTCGCGGGCGATCATCGCCGCCGCGATGTGCTCGGTGGAGCCCCGCGAGCCACCGCCCCACTTGACGCTGCCCGGGTCCTTCTTCATGGCCTCGACCACGTCCTTCATGGTCTTGAAGGGCGAGTTGGCCGGCAGCACGAAGACGTTGTACTCGCTGGTCAGGCGGGCGATCGGCGTGGCCTGCGACAGGGTGACCGGCGGCTTGCCGGTGATGATGCCGCCCAGCATCACCGCCCCCATCACCATCAGCGCGTTCGGGTCGCCCTTGCTGGCGTTGACGAACTGCGCCAGACCCAGCGCACCGGCGGCGCCGCCCTTGTTCTCATAGGCCACCGACGCGACCAGGCCGGCGTCCTGCATGGCCTTGCCCAGCGCGCGGCCGGTGGTGTCCCAGCCGCCGCCCGGGTTGGCCGGCACCATCATCTTGACGGCCGGACCGTTGGCCAGGGCGGCCAGCGGCAGGCCCGAGCCGGCGGCCAGGGCGGCCAGGGACTTGAGGAAGGTATCGCGACGCATGGCTTGTCTCCAGTCTGGTTGAGCGTGGCCGTGATGGTCGCGACAGGCGCTGTCAGTTGGCTGTCCGCCGCCTCAGGGAAAACACCAGCCCGCGGCTGCGGTATGGTGCGGGCCGTGAGCCAGGTGCTGCTGATCGAGGACGACGAGGCGATGCGCGCCACGCTGCAGCGCACGCTGGAGCGCCGCGGCTACCAGGTCGCGACCTGCGGCGACGGCAGCCAGGCGCTGACGCGCTGGCAGGCGCTGCGACCCGACCTGGTCCTGCTGGACCTCAGCCTGCCCGGCCAGGACGGCCTGGAGGTGCTGGCCCAGGCCCGCCAGGCGGGGCTGGCCACGCCGGTGCTGATCCTCACGGCGCGTGGCACGGTGGGCGACCGCATCATCGGTCTCAACACCGGCGCCGACGACTACCTGCCCAAACCCTTCGACCTGGACGAACTGGAAGCCAGGATGCGCGCTCTGGTGCGCCGCCGCCCCGAGGCGACGACAGCCACCATGGTGGCCGGTCCCCGCTTCGCCGGCCTGCAGGTGGATGCCGATTCAGGCGCCGTCTGGTTCAACGATGCGCCGCTGGAGCTGGCCCCGCGAGAGGCGGCGATGCTGCGCACCCTGCTGCAGCGCCCCGGCCAGGCGGTGGCCAAGGAGCGCCTGTTCGAAGCGGTGTTCCCCGGCGAGCTGGAGGTGCAGCTGGAGGCCGTGGAGGTGGTGGCCTACCGGCTGCGCAAACGCCTGGCCCCGACCGGCGTGACCCTGGTGACGCTGCGCGGCCTGGGCTATCTGCTGCGCGCCCCCACCGCATGATGGACGCCCTGCGCCGCCTGTCGCTGCGCAACCGCTTGCTGCTGGGCATTCTGCTGCCGATGCTGGCGGTGATCGCCCTCAATGGCGTGGTGCTGTACCGCCAGGCCTTGAAGGCGGCCGACACCGCCTATGACCGCACGCTGCTGGCCACCGCGAAGTCGATCGGCGACCTGCTCGAGGTCGAACGCGTGGACGGCCGCACCCGGCTCAAGTCCACCCTGCTCTACTCGGCCCTCGAGGCCTTCGAGGCCGACAACCGCAGCCGGCTGTACTACAAGGTCATCGGCTTCGACGGCGAGACCGTCTCCGGCTTCGAGGCCCTGCCCGCCTGGCACGGCCGGCTGCCACAGAAAGGCCCCTACGCGGCGCTGGTGGACTTCTACGACAGCCACTACGGTGCCGTGCCGGTGCGCATGGCCGTGCTGCTGCAACCGGTGACCTGGGACGGCGGCCAGGGCATGGCCACGGTGCAGGTGGCCGAAACGCTGGAGCTGCGCGAAAGCCTGGCGCGCCAGCTGCTGATCGGCACGCTGTGGCGGGAAACCGCGCTGCTGGGCGTGATCGCCGCGGTCGTGGCCTTTGTCGTGCACCGGGCGATGCGGCCGGTGCAGCGCATCAGCCAGTCGCTGCGCCAGCGCGCCCAGGGCGAGCTCTCACCGATCGAGGCCAACGACGCGCCGCGCGAGCTGCGCCCGCTGGTCGAGGCCACCAACCAGCTGATGGGCCGGCTGCGCGACCTGCTTGAGCAGCAGAAGCGCTTCGTGCGCGACAGCTCGCACCAGCTGCGCACGCCCCTGGCGGTGCTCAAGGCCCAGGTGCAGTCGGCGCGCCGCGGCGACCTGCCGGCCGAGGCAGCGCTGGCAGAGATCGGCCAGACGGTGGAGCGCGCCACCGAACTGGCCAACCAGATGCTGGCCCTGGCCAAGGTGGCCCAGCTGCGCCGCCAGGACGATGCGCCGGTGACCGACTGGGCCGAGGTGGTGCGCCAGCTGGCCCTGGACATGGCGCCGCTGATGGCCGAGCGCGAGCTGGACGTGGCCGTGGACCTGCAGGCCGCCCCGGTGCGGGCGCATGAATGGGCGCTGCGCGAGCTCAGCCGCAACCTGATCCACAACGCCGTCAAGCATGGCCCGCCCCACTCGGCGCTGACGATCACGCTGCTCAGCGACGGCCGCCATGCGGCCCTGACCATCGCCGATGGCGGACCGGGCATCTCCGAGGCCCAGCGCCAGCGCCTGTTCCAGCCCTTCTCGGCCGGCGACACCCGCTCCGGCTCGGGCCTGGGCCTGTCGATCTGCCACGACGTGGTGCTGGCCCTGGGCGGCCAGATCGCGCTGGAGAACCGCGGGCGGGCGGGTGCGGTCCAGGGGCTGGACGCCATCGTGCGCCTGCCGCTGGCGGCCGCCGCTGAGCGAGAATCGACGCCGTGAAAGAACTGCCCCTGCGTCAGGAACCCGTGCGCCTGGACAAATGGCTCTGGGCCGCGCGCTTCTTCAAGACCCGCGCGCTGGCGGTGGAGGCCATCGGCAAGCACCGCGTCGAGGTCAACGGCCAGCCCGTCAAGGCCGGCCGCGAGCTGCGCGTGGGTGACCGCCTGACGCTGCGCGACCCCGGCCTGCCCCCGCGCGAGGTCGAGGTTCTGGGCTTGAGTGACATCCGCGGCCCCGCGCCGCTGGCCCAGACCCTGTACGCCGACACGCCCGAGAGCCAGCAGCAGCGCGAAGCCGCCCGCGAGCAGCGACGCCAGGGCGTGGAGCCGGCGCTGGCCATCGAGCAGGGCCGCCCCACCAAGCGCGACCGGCGCCAGCTGGCCGATTGGCAGCGCTGGAGCGCCTCGCTCGACTGAGCCAGCGCTTTTTCGAGCGGCGGGCTCTTGAAAACCGGCCTGCCGCCCCAAGATGCCGCCGCATGCCTGAAAAAACCCCAGGCACATCAAGCCTTTAGACCATGACTTCGAACGACGCCACCCCCGAGTCCACCGCCGAGCAGACCCCGCCCGAGTCAGGCGCCCAGGCCGCCACGCCGCCGTCGCTGGAGACCCAGCTGGCCGAACTGCAGGCCAAGCACACCGAGATGGCCGACGCCTACCTGCGCGCCAAGGCCGAGGTCGAGAACATCCGCCGCCGCAGCGACGAAGAGGTCAGCAAGGCGCGCAAGTTCGCGGTGGAATCCTTCGCCGAGGCCATGCTGCCGGTGCGCGACAGCCTGGAAGCGGCCATCGCCGCCCCGGACGCCCCGGTCGAGAAGGTGCTTGAAGGCGTGCACATCACGCTGCGCCAGCTGGCCCAGGCGCTCGAGCGCAACAAGGTGCTCGAGGTCAACCCGCCCGCCGGCACGAAGTTCGATCCGCACCAGCACCAGGCCATCAGCATGGTGCCGGCCGAGCAGGACGCCAACACCGTGGTCTCGGTGCTGCAGAAGGGCTACCTCATCGCCGACCGCGTGCTGCGGCCGGCCCTGGTCACGGTGGCCGCGCCCAAGTAAACACGATCCAGCGCACATCCGGCGCATGACGCGGGCCCCACGGCCCTTGAAGTCGGACGAGCCAACCACAACTCCACAGCATCCAGACATTCCTCACAGGAGCATCAGAACATGGGCAAGATCATCGGCATCGACCTGGGCACCACCAACTCGTGCGTGGCCATCATGGAAGGCAACTCGACCAAGGTGATCGAGAACTCGGAAGGTGCGCGCACCACGCCGTCGATCATCGCCTACCAGGAAGACGGTGAGGTGCTGGTCGGCGCCTCGGCCAAGCGCCAGGCGGTCACCAACCCGAAGAACACGCTGTACGCGGTGAAGCGCCTGATCGGCCGCAAGTTCACCGAGAAGGAAGTGCAGAAGGACATCGACCTGATGCCCTACACCATCGCCGCCGCCGACAACGGCGACGCCTGGGTGGAAGTGCGCGGCAAGAAGCTGGCCCCGCCGCAGGTGTCGGCCGAGGTGCTGCGCAAGATGAAGAAGACCGCCGAGGACTACCTGGGCGAGGAAGTCACCGAGGCCGTGATCACGGTGCCGGCGTACTTCAACGACAGCCAGCGCCAGGCCACCAAGGACGCCGGCCGCATCGCCGGCCTCGAGGTCAAGCGCATCATCAACGAGCCCACCGCCGCGGCCCTGGCCTTCGGCCTGGACAAGCACGGCAAGGGCGACCGCAAGATCGCGGTGTTCGACCTGGGCGGCGGCACCTTCGACATCTCGATCATCGAGATCGCCGATGTCGACGGTGAAAAGCAGTTCGAGGTGCTGTCCACCAACGGCGACACCTTCCTGGGCGGCGAAGACTTCGACCAGCGCATCATCGACTTCATCGTCACCGAGTTCAAGAAGGAACAGGGCGTCGACCTGACCAAGGACGTGCTGGCCCTGCAGCGCCTGAAGGAAGCCGCCGAGAAGGCCAAGATCGAGCTGTCGAACAGCTCGCAGACCGACGTCAACCTGCCCTACATCACCGCCGACGCCAGCGGTCCGAAGCACCTGAACATCAAGCTCACCCGCGCCAAGCTGGAGAGCCTGGTCGATGACCTGATCGAGCGCACGATCGAGCCCTGCCGCATCGCCATCAAGGATGCCGGCGTCAAGGTCGCCGACATCGACGACGTGATCCTGGTGGGCGGCCAGTCGCGCATGCCCAAGGTGCAGGAGAAGGTCAAGGAGTTCTTCGGCAAGGAGCCGCGCAAGGACGTCAACCCCGACGAGGCCGTGGCCGTCGGCGCAGCCATCCAGGGCCAGGTCCTGGGCGGCGAGCGCAAGGACGTGCTGCTGCTGGACGTCACCCCGCTGAGCCTGGGCATCGAGACCCTGGGCGGCGTGATGACCAAGATGATCAAGAAGAACACCACCATCCCGACCAAGTTCAGCCAGGTGTTCTCCACCGCCGACGACAACCAGCCGGCGGTGACGATCAAGGTCTACCAGGGCGAGCGCGAGATGGCCGCGGGCAACAAGAGCCTGGGCGAGTTCAACCTGGAAGGTATCCCGCCGGCGCCGCGCGGCCTGCCGCAGATCGAGGTGAGCTTCGACATCGACGCCAACGGCATCCTGCACGTCGGCGCCAAGGACAAGGGCACCGGCAAGGAAAACAAGATCACCATCAAGGCCAACTCGGGTCTGTCCGAGGCCGAGATCGAGAAGATGGTCAAGGACGCCGAGGCCAATGCCGCCGAGGACGCCAAGAAGCTGGAGCTGGTGCAGGCCCGCAACCAGGCCGACGGCATGATCCACTCGGTCAAGAAGAGCCTGGCCGAGCACGGCGCCACGCTTGACGCCGCCGAGAAGGAGAAGATCGAGGCCGCGCTGAAGGACGCCGAGGAAGCCATCAAGGGCGACGACAAGGCCGCGATCGACGCCAAGACCGAAGCGCTGATGACCGCCAGCCAGAAGCTGGGCGAGAAGATCTACGCCGAGCAGCAGGCCGCGCAGGCCGCCGCTGGCGCGGGCGCCGCCGGTGCGGCCGAGCAGCCCCAGGCCAAGCCGGCCGATGACAACGTGGTCGATGCCGAGTTCAAGGAAGTCAAGAAGTGATGGCTTGGCCGGTGAGCGCGTCGAGCGCTCACCGGAGGAACGCCAGCGTCGCCGTGCCGAGAGGCGGACCGCCCGCGAGGCGGACCGCCAGGCGCGGCGATCCCGTTTAGACGAGCCGGGTCACACCATGGCAAAGCGCGATTACTACGAGATCCTGGGCGTGGCGAAGAACGCCAGCGAGGACGACATCAAGAAGGCCTACCGCAAGTTGGCCATGAAGTACCACCCTGACCGCAACCAGGGGGACGATGCCAAGGCCGCCGAGGAGAAGTTCAAGGAGGCCAAGGAGGCCTACGAGATGCTCTCCGACGCCCAGAAGCGCGCGGCCTACGACCAATACGGCCATGCGGGCGTCGATCCGAACGCCGGCATGGGCCGCGGTGGCCCCGGGGCGGAAGGCTTCGGTGGCTTTGCCGAAGCCTTTGGCGACATCTTCGGCGACATCTTCGGCGGCGGCCAGGGCGGTGGCCGGCGTGGCGGGGGCCAGCAGGTCTACCGCGGCGCCGACCTCAGCTATGCGATGGAGATCACGCTGGAAGAGGCCGCCAACGGCAAGGACAGCCAGATCCGTATCCCCTCCTGGGACAACTGCGACACCTGCGGAGGCACCGGCGCCAAGCCCGGCACGAAGGCCAAGACCTGCACCACCTGCAATGGCTCGGGCACGGTGCACATGCGCCAGGGCTTCTTCAGCATCCAGCAGAGCTGCCCGCATTGCCACGGCACCGGCAAGATCATCCCCGAGCCCTGCACCGCCTGCAACGGCGCCGGCAAGATCAAGCGCCAGAAGACGCTGGAGGTCAAGATCCCGGCCGGCATCAACGAGGGCATGCGCATCCGCTCGGCCGGCAACGGCGAGCCGGGCCAGAACGGCGGCCCGCCCGGCGACCTCTACATCGAGATCCGCATCAAGCCGCACGAGATCTTCGAGCGCGACGGCGACGACCTGCACTGCACCGTGCCCATTGGCCTGACCACGGCCGCCCTGGGCGGCACGGTGGAGGTGCCCACGCTGTCGGGCAAGGTCGAGATCGAGCTGCCCGAGGGCACCCAGCACGGCAAGACCTTCCGCCTGCGCGGCAAGGGCATCAAGGGCATCCGCTCGGCCTACCCGGGCGACCTGTTCACGCACGTGTCCATCGAGACGCCGGTCAAGCTCACCGAGCACCAGCGCAAGCTGCTGAAGGAGCTCGACGAGTCCTTCAAGAAGGGCGGCGACAAGCATTCGCCCAACACCAAGAGCTGGACCGACCGGGTCAAGGACCTGTTCAAGTAAGGCCCCGCCCCTGCGCCTCCAGGCCCGCCGGCACCCTGCCCGCGGGCCTTCTTTCATCCTGGGCGGACTCAAGTTCCTTGTCCAGCGGCCGAAACAGCCGAACAGGACCCAGCACCGGCTGCATCGGCCGGCGCTGGCAGCGCCGCCGCGTGGGTACGCCTGCGGAGACGGCTCCGGCGGAGACCTTGCATGGCCACATCCCTGACCCCCTACAGCCAGCTTCACGCGCTGATCATCGACGACATGGCGGTGCAGCAGACCACGCTGCGCGGCCAGCTGGCGTCGCTGGGCATCGGCAAGGTCGACGTGGCCGGCAACGCCGAGGACGCGCTGCGGCAGGTGCGTGCCAAGCACTTCCACCTGATCCTGTGCGACTACAACCTGAACAGCCGCACCGATGGCCAGCAGCTCTTTGAGCACCTGCGCGAGCAGGACCTGCTGCCGCCGGACTGCCTGTTCTTCATGATCACCGCCGAGGGCGGCTATGCCTCGGTGGCCTCGGCCACCGAGCACAAGCCCGACGCCTACCTGCTCAAGCCGATCACCGCCGCCGACATCGGTGACCGCCTGCGCGCGCTGCTCGACCGCCGCCACGCCCTGCTGCCGATCAGCCAGTGCCTGCGCAAGCAGGACCTGGGAGGCGCGGTGCAGGCCTGCGACGAGGTGCTGGCGCAGAAGAACCGCTGGTTCGTGCAGGCCCTGCAGCTCAAGGGCCAGACCCTGCTGCAGATGGGCCGGCCCGAGGACGCCAAGAGCGTCTACCGCCAGGCCCTGGACCTGCGCGCCGACCTGGTCTGGGCCCAGCTGGGGCTGGCGCGCGCCCACAAGGCCGCCGGCCAGTTCGAGCAGGCCCGCATGATTGCCCAGGACATCGTGAGCAGCCACCATGGCGAGAAGCACATGGCCGCCTACGACGTGCTGGCCGAATCGCTGGAAGCGCTGGGCGATGCCCAGGGCGCGATGTGGGTGCTGAAGGACGCCGCCCGGGTGGTGCCCTCCAGCAAGCGGCACCGCCTGCTGGGCGAGAGCGCCTACCGCAATGGCGACCTGGACACCGCCAAGGCCAGCCTCGGCCAGGTGGCCAAGGCCACCCGCAATTCGGTGGTGGCACAGTCCTCGGACGTGCTGATGCTGGCCCAGACCCTGGTCGACCGCGGCGAAGTGGCCGAGGCGCTGGGCGTGCTGGCCGACACGCCCGGCGCGGCCACGCACTGCGCCGTCTTCGGTCCGGCCTCGCAGGCCATCCGCGCCCAGGCGCTGGCGCGCAAGGGCGATGCCAGCGGCGCCGCCGCCGCGCTGCAGCTGGCCCGCCAGTCCTTGCGCAAACCCAAGGCCGACCTGGCCACGGTGGCGCTGGCACGGGCCGAGCTGGTCACCGGCGACGAGCAGGCCGGCCTGGCGCTGCTGCAGCAGGCCGTCAGCGCCGACCACGAGAACCCGCGCGTCAAGCAGCTGATCGGCAAGGCCCTGGCCGACACCGGTCACGAGGACAAGCTGGCCCAGGTGATCGAGGCGGCGGCGGCTGGGCTGGACGGTCGCGTCAAGGCCGCCAAGGCCCTGTTCCGCGACAGCCGCCTCTCCGAGGCACTGGCCGAGATCGAGGCCGCCGTCCACGACTACCCCGAGAACACCGCGGTGCTGCTGCAGGCGGCGCAGATGAACTGCCTGTCGCTGCGCCTGCAAAAGCTGCTCGACCCAGTGGTGCTGGAGCGTGTGCAGCAGTACCTGGCGCGGCTGGACAAGCTGCTGCCGGGCAACGACCGGGTGACCCAGATGCAGCGCTACTTCCGCGAGACGCTGGAGCAGCTGATGGCGCCGCAGAAGCTGGCCGCCTGACACCGATGAGCGCGCAGGCAGCGCCCGACACCCCCCCGCGCCTGGCGGCGCTGGTGGTGCACGACCTGAAGAACGAACTGGGCGCTCTGGAGGCTCGCCTGCAGGCCCTGGCCGAGCGCCTGGACGACCCGGGCGCTGCCCAGGCCCGCGACGACTGCCGCGCGTTGCGCGAGCGCTTCGTGCAGTACCTGCTGGTCTACGGCCACGACCAGGGACTGCGAGCCCACCCCAGCGACGAGGACCCGGCCGAGCTGCTGGATCATCTGGCGCAGTCCACTGCCCGCCGGCACCCGGGCCTGCAGACCGAGGTGCTGCTGCCCCACGCCGCCCCGCCCTTTGCGTTCTACGACGTGCGGCTGGTGCGCCTGGCGCTGGAGGCCGCGCTGCACAACGCCGTGCGCTTTGCCCGCGGCTGGATCGGCCTTCAGGCGTTCCGGCGCGGCGCGACCCTGGTGTTCCGGATCGAGGACGACGGCCCCGGCCCGGGCGCCCCCGACCCCGGCGCCGCCCACGCCACCGGCCTGGGCACCGCGCTGTGCGAAGCCGTGGCCCGCGCCCATGGCGGCCCGGGCGCACAGGTCAGCCTGGCGCCCCGGCCGGGCGGCGGTGCGCGCTTTGAGTTGTGCCTGCCGGCCTGAGCGCCTGGCCGCCGCTCAGAACAGCGAGGACTGCACCATCTCGCCGGGCCGCGCCGGGGGCGGCGGGCGCCGGAACTGGCTGCGGTCCAGCGCCACCCGTTCGCGGTTCAGGCCCAGGCGGGCGCAGGCCTTGTGGAAACGCTGGCGGCGCAGCTCGGCCCACAGGCCTTCGCCCTGCATGCGGGTGCCGAAGCGGGCGTCGTTGTCCTGGCCGCCACGCTGATCACGCACCCGGGCCATGACGCGCGCCGCGCGCTCGGGGAAGTGCTGCTGCAGCCAGTGCTGGAACAAGGGCGACACCTCCCAGGGCAGGCGCAGCGGGATGGAGAACGCCCGCGTGGCGCCGGCCTCGGCCGCAGCCGCCAGGATGGCTTCCAGTTCAGGCTCGTTGAGGAAGGGGATCACCGGCGACACGCTGACGCCCACCGGCACCCCGGCCTCGGCCAGCTGCCGGATCACCTGCAGGCGGCGCTGCGGCGACGCGGCACGCGGCTCCATCACGCGGGCGAGCGCCGGATCCAGGCTGGTGACCGACACATAGACCGCGGCCAGGCCCTGGCGGCCCATCGGCCCGATCAGGTCCAGGTCACGCAGCACGCCGGCCGACTTGGTGATCAGCGCGAACGGGTGGCGGCAGTCCGAGAGGACCTCGATCACCGAGCGGGTGATGCGCAGCTCGCGCTCGGCGGGCTGGTAGGCGTCGGTGGCGGCGCCGATGCACAGGTCCAGCGGCGTGTAGCTGCGGCTGGCCAGGGTCTCGCGCAGGCGTTCGGCCGCGTTGGTCTTGGCGATGATGCGGGTTTCGAAATCCAGCCCCGGCGACAGGTTCAGGTAGCTGTGGTTGGGCCGGGCGTAGCAGTAGATGCAGCCATGCTCGCAGCCGCGGTAGGGGTTGATGGAGACGTCAAAGCCGATGTCGGGCGAGTTGTTGCCGGTGAGGATGGAGCGCACCGTCTGCAGCGTGACCTGGGTGACCGCGGCGGGCGGTGCCTGTGCCAGATCGTCCAGCGTGCCCCAGCCGTCGTCGACGAGCTCGCGCTGCTCGCTGCTGAAGCGGTGCGGCAGCGCCCACTCGGTGCCGCGCCCCTTGATGGGTGCATGGAGGGGCGAGCGCAGCCACTGGATGGGCTGGGCGGCGAGGTGCGCGGTGGGGGCGCAGGCAGGTACGGCGGACGGCATACTGTAAATCTATACAGTATTGTCCGCGGGCGCAAGCCCGGGATGTTCAGGACGCGATGCCCCGCCCCGGGCCTCAGGACAGCACGTCAGTACTCGCCGAACTCGGTGCCCGGCGCCAGGTTGTCGAACTTGGTCAGCGGCTTCAGGAAGGCCAGGTGCAGCGAGCCCACCGGGCCGTTACGCTGCTTGCCGATGATGATCTCGGCCGTGCCCGGCACCTTGGACTCTTCCTTGGTGTAGTAGTCGTCGCGGTAGATGAACATGATCACGTCCGCGTCCTGCTCGATGGCGCCGGATTCGCGCAGGTCGGACATCATCGGCCGCTTGTCGGTACGGGTCTCGACCGAGCGGTTGAGCTGCGACAGCGCGATCACCGGGCAGTGCAGCTCCTTGGCCAGGGCCTTCAGGCTGCGCGAGATCTCGGACAGCTCGGTGGCGCGGTTCTCGCCGCTGCTGGAATTGGTGCCCACCATCAGCTGCAGGTAGTCGATGACGATCAGGCCCAGCTTGCCGCACTGGCGCGCCTGGCGCCGGGCCCGGGCGCGCAGTTCGGCCGGGTTCAGGCCCGGGGTCTCGTCAATGAAGATCGAGGCCTTGGCCAGCTTGTCCACCGCCTCGGTCAGGCGGCCCCAGTCGTCGTCGCGCAGCCGGCCGGTGCGCAGGCCCGACTGGTCGATGCGACCCAGCGAGCCCACCATCCGCAGCGCCAGCTGCGAGGCGCCCATTTCCATCGAGAAGACCACCACCGGCAGGCCTTCCTGCACCGCCACGTTCTCGGCGATGTTCAGCGCGAACGCGGTCTTGCCCATCGACGGCCGCGCCGCCAGGATGATCAGGTCGCCGCCCTGCAGGCCGGCGGTCATCTTGTCGAGTTCATAGAAGCCGGTGCGCACGCCGGTGACGTCCTCGGCGCCGTTCTCGGCCAGCTCGGTGACGCGGTCGATCAGCTGCATCACCAGCTGGTCCATGCTCTGGAAGCCAGCCTTGCTGCGCTGGCCCTCCTCGCCGATCTTGAAGATCTTGCCCTCGGCCTCGTCCAGGATCTGCGAGACCTGCCGCCCCTGCGGGTTGAAGGCCTGGGTGGCGATCTCGTCGCTGGCGGCGATCAGCTTGCGCAGGATGGCGCGCTCGCGCACGATCTCGGCGTAGCGGCGCATGTTGGCCGCGCTGGGCACGCTCTGCGCCAGCGCGTTCAGGTACTTCAGGCCGCCCACGTCCTCGGCCTTGCCCAGGTTCTGCAGCTGCTCGAAAACGGTGATCACGTCCGCCGGCTTGGACTGGCTGATCAGCGTGCCGATGGCGCCGAAGATCAGCTTGTGCTCGTGGCGGTAGAAGTCGTCGTCCTGCAGCACGTCGCCGGCGCGGTCCCAGGCGCCGTTGTCCAGCAGCAGGCCGCCCAGCACGCTTTGCTCGGCCTCGATCGAGTGCGGCGGCACCCGCAGGCGGGCCACCTCCTCGTCGCGCGGCGGGGTGCGGGGGTCGTGGGCGTCGAAGATCGTGGACATCGCGGGGATCATACGGGCGCCAGCGCCCGGCGCCTGTGGACAAGGCTGGGGACAGCGCGTGGGCGCACGGTGGACAGTGCTGCCCGGAAACGAAAAAGGGCCGGAGCAGGTCCGACCCAGAGGAAAAAGGGCCGGAACACGTCCGGCCCTTGGCTGCAGGCGGGCGCTTGGGCCCGCTGCGATGATCAGTCGGTCTCGCCGACGACCTTGACGGTGATCTCGACCACCACGTCGGTGTGCGGAGCCACCTGGACCGGGAACTCGCCCACGGCCTTCAGCGGGCCGTTGGGCATGCGCACCTGGGCCTTGGCGACCTGGAAGCCTTGCTTGACCAGGGCTTCGGCGATGTCGTGGTTGGTGACCGAACCGAACAGGCGGCCGTCAACGCCGGCCTTCTGGGTGATGGCGACCACCAGGCCGCCGAGCTTCTCGCCCAGGGCTTGTGCGGCGGCCAGCTTCTCGGCGGCGACCTTCTCGAGTTCGGCGCGGCGGGCTTCGAATTCCTTGATCGCGGCCTCGGTGGCGCGGCGGGCGCGCTTGGTCGGGATCAGGTAGTTGCGGGCGTAGCCGTCCTTGACCTTGACGATGTCGCCCAGGTTGCCCAGGTTGGCGACCTTGTCCAGCAGGATGATTTGCATGGTGTGGGCTCCTTAGACGCGGTGCTGGTCGCTGTACGGCAGCATCGCCAGGAAGCGCGCGCGCTTGATGGCGGTGGTCAGCTGACGCTGGAAGAAGGCGCGGGTGCCGGTCAGACGGGCCGGCGTGATCTTGCCGTTCTCGCCGATGAAGTCACGCAGCAGGTCAACGTCCTTGTAGTCGATCGACTCGACGCCGGCGACGGTGAAACGGCAGAACTTCTTGCGGCGGAACAGCAGCGACTGCTGGTTGCGCTTCGGACGGCGGTCCTTGGAAAAACGGCTCTTGGGCGGGGGCATGATGACCTCTTTCGAAACTGAATCTGGATCAAAGCGTTGTCAGGTGCCGGGCTCGACTTCGGTGATGTGGAAGATCAGGCCCTTGCCTTGGCGCGTGGCGGTGAGGAACCCGGCGACAGTCACCGGTTCTCCCAGCCCCAGCGCCGCGATGCGTCGCGTGATCGCCCCGATCGCCACCGCCTTCATCTCGAACGAGACCTGGCGGACTTGGCCGTCTTCCGTGACCGTGGACTGGTGCGCAAGCTTCAGGTCCAGGGCCGGGAGTCCGGCGGGGGTATAGCGCGTCGCGCCGCGTTCGACCAGTTGAGCGGTCAGAACCAGGCGGTTCATCGGCTCAGGCCCGGTCGGGCGACACCGGCGGTTCTCAGGCGGTGGTCTCCTGGGCGGCCTTGCGGGCCTCTTCCTTCTCGACCGAACGCATCATCACCGAAGCGGCCGTCTCAGCCTTCTCCAGCTTGACGGTCAGGTGACGCAGCACGGCGTCGTTGAAGCGAAAGCCCGTTTCCAGCTCGGCCAGCACGTCCTTCGAGCACTCGATGTTCAGGCACAGGTAGTGCGCCTTGGCGAGCTTCTGGATCATGTACGCCAGTTGGCGACGGCCCCAGTCCTCGACACGGTGCACCTTGCCACCGCCCGCGGTGACCAGGCCCTTGTAGCGCTCCAGCATGGCCGGAACCTGTTCGCTTTGATCCGGGTGGATCAGCAGAACGATCTCATAGTGACGCATGAACACTCCTTGTGGATATCCACCGGCCCGGCCGGCGGGAGAGCCGCCCTGCGCGTCAAATGCAGGTGCGGCAAGGGAAAGCCCGCGATTCTAGCAGGAATCGCGGGCGCTGGGGACAGCGATGGCGCCTCGCGGCGCCGGGCCGTCAGCGGCGCTGGGCCAGCTGGGTCCAGGTCTGGACCACGGTGTCGGGGTTCAGCGAGATCGACACGATGCCCTCGTCCGCCAGCCACTGGGCAAAGTCGGCGTGGTCGCTGGGGCCCTGGCCGCAGATGCCGATGTACTTGCCGGTGGCGCGGCAGGCGTTGATCGCGCGGGAAATCAGCGATCGCACCGCCGGGTCGCGCTCGTCGAAATCAGCGGCCAGCAGCTCCAGGCCGGAATCCCGGTCCAGGCCCAGGGTCAGCTGGGTCAGGTCGTTGGAGCCGATCGACATGCCGTCGAAGTGCTGCAGGAACTGGTCAGCCAGGATGGCGTTGGAGGGGATCTCGCACATCATGATGATGCGCAGCCCGCCCTCGCCGCGCTTGAGGCCGCGGTCGGCCAGCAGGCCCACCACGCGCTCGGCTTGGCGCACGGTGCGCACGAAGGGCACCATGATCTCGACGTTGGTCAGGCCCATGTCGTTGCGCACCCGCTTCAGGGCCTCGCACTCCATGCCGAAGGCGTCGGCGAACTCCTCGCTGATGTAGCGCGAGGCGCCGCGGAAGCCCAGCATCGGGTTCTCTTCGTCGGGCTCGTAGCGGCTGCCGCCGATCAGCTTCTTGTACTCGTTGGACTTGAAGTCCGACAGGCGCACGATCACCGGCTTGGGCCAGAAGGCGGCGGCGATCGTGGCCACGCCCTCGGTCAGCTTGTCGACGTAGAAGGCGCGCGGCGAGGCATGGCCCCGGGCCACCGACTCGACCGCCTTCTTCAGGTCGGGGTCGACGTTCGGGTAGTCCATGATCGCCTTCGGATGGACGCCGATGTTGTTGTTGATGATGAACTCCAGCCGCGCCAGGCCGACGCCGGAGTTGGGGATCTGGGCGAAGTTGAAGGCCAGCTGCGGGTTGCCGACGTTCATCATGATCTTCACCGGGCAGTACGGCAGTTCGCCGCGCTGCACCTCGGAGACCTCGGTCTCGAGCAGGCCGTCGTAGACGTAGCCGGTGTCGCCCTCGGAGCAGACCACGGTGACCAGGGCGCCGTCCGACAGCTTCTCGGTGGCGTCGCCGCAACCCACCACCGCCGGGATGCCCAGTTCGCGGGCGATGATGGCCGCGTGGCAGGTGCGGCCACCGCGGTTGGTGACGATGGCGCTGGCGCGCTTCATCACCGGCTCCCAGTTCGGGTCGGTCATGTCGGTGACCAGCACGTCGCCGGGCTGCACGCGCTCCATCTCGGCGATGCTGCTGACCAGGCGCACCGGGCCGGTACCGATCTTTTGGCCGATGGCGCGGCCCTCGGCCAGCACGGTGGAGTGGCCCTTGAGCTTGTAGCGGTGCTCGACCTGGCCTTCGGCCTGGCTGCGCACGGTCTCGGGGCGGGCCTGCAGGATGTAGATGCGACCATCCACCCCGTCCTTGCCCCACTCGATGTCCATCGGGCGGCCGTAGTGCTTTTCAATGATCAGCGCGTACTTCGCCAGTTCGACCACATCGGCATCGGCCAGCGAGTAGCGGTTGCGCTGCTCGGGCGGGTTGTCCACCGTCTTGACCAGCTTGCCGCTGGCCTTCTTCTCGTCGGGCGTGGCGAACTCCATGCGGATCAGCTTGGAGCCCAGCGAGCGGCGGATCACCGGGAACTTGCCGGCCTGCAGCGCCGGCTTGTGGACGTAGAACTCGTCGGGGTTGACCGCGCCCTGCACCACCGTCTCGCCCAGACCGTAGCTGGAGGTGATGAAGACCACGTCCTTGAAGCCCGACTCGGTGTCGATGGTGAACATCACGCCGGCGGCGCCCACATCCGAGCGCACCATGCGCTGCACGCCGGCCGACAGGGCGACTTCCGAGTGGCTGAAGCCCTTGTGGACGCGGTAGCTGATCGCCCGGTCGTTGTAGAGGGAGGCGAAGACCTCCTTCATCTTGTGCAGCACCTCGTCGATGCCATGCACGTTCAGGAAGGTCTCCTGCTGGCCGGCAAACGAGGCGTCGGGCAGGTCCTCGGCGGTGGCCGAGGAGCGCACGGCCCAGCTGGCGTCGGGCGAGTCACCGGCGACGCGGGCATATTCGGCGCGCACCGCGGCCTCGAAGTCGGGCGGGAACGGGGCGTTTTCCACCCAGCCGCGGATCTCGGCGCCCGCCTCGGCCAGCGCACGCACGTCGTCGGTGTCCAGCGCCGCCAGGCGGGCGTTGATCTTCTCGGTCAGACCGCCGAAGGTCAGGAACTCGCGGAAGGCATGGGCCGTGGTGGCAAAGCCGCCCGGCACCCGCACGCCCGTTTCGGCGAGCTGGCTGATCATTTCGCCGAGGCTGGCGTTCTTGCCGCCAACGACCTCGACGTCGGTCATTCTCAGGTGTTCGAACGGGACAACCAGGGCGGTCGCCAGTGCGGTGGAAGACATGGGAAAACTCCTTGATGGTGAAAAACCGGGGGCGTCTTCCCTGCGCCGGCGCGCACCAGGGCCCACGCCGCAGCGCGTTGGGATTCGAGTGGGAGGCTGCGGGGGCTCATCAGGGCGCGGAGTCGGGGGTGGCGTGGCGGGCGTCAGACGCGAATGCTGGGATTCTAAGGAGGGACTGCCTATCATGGGGTGTGTTTCCCCGCGCTTGAGAACTTTTCATGCCCAATCGCACCGTGTTCTTTGTCTCGGACGGCACCGGCATCACCGCCGAGACCTTCGGCAACTCGATCCTGGCCCAGTTCGCGATCAAGCCGCGCCACATCCGCCGGCCCTTCATCGACTCGATCGACAAGGCCGAGAAGGTGGTCTCCGAGATCAACGCCACCTTCGACGCCGAGGGCGTGCGGCCCATCGTCTTCATCACCCTGGCCCTGGACGACGCCCACCAGGTGCTGACCAGCCCGCGCTGCAAGGGCTTCGTGATGGACATGTTCAAGGCCTTCGTCGAGCCGCTGGAGGTCGAGTTCGGGCTGAAGTCCAACCACCGCATCGGGCGCTTCTCCGACGCCGCCAAGAGCCAGGAATACAACGACCGCATCGAGGCGATCAACTTCTCGCTGGCCCACGACGACGGCCAGTCGGCCAAGAACCTGGAAGCGGCCGATGTGATCCTGGTGGGCGTGAGCCGCAGCGGCAAGACACCCACCTCGCTCTACCTGGCGATGCAGCACGGCATCAAGGCCGCCAACTACCCGCTGATCCCGGAAGATTTCGATCGCGGCGCCCTGCCCGCTTCGCTGGCCCCGCACAAGCGCAAGTGCTTCGGCCTGACGATCGACCCCGACCGCCTGAGCCAGATCCGCAACGAGCGCCGCCCCGGCAGCAAGTACGCCGCGATCGAGAACTGCCGCGCCGAGGTGCGCGAGGCCGAGACGATGATGAAACGCGCCGGCATCTCGTGGTTGTCGTCGACCCACAAGTCGATCGAGGAGATCGCCACCACCATCCTGCGCGACATCCGCCCGGACCGGCTCATCTACTGACGCCCCCAGCGCAGCCCGTGCAGGGTGCGCCAGCCTGGATCAGCCCGGCGCCCGGCTGGCGAACAGGCAGATCGCCGCCGCCGCCGCCACGTTCAGCGATTCCTCGCCGCCCGGCTGCGGGATGCTGACGGTGTGGGCGCAACGCGCCATCAGCGCCTCGTCCACGCCCCGGCCCTCGTGGCCCAGCACCCAGGCGCAGGGGTGCGGCAGTTCGGCCTGGCCCAGCACCAGCCCGGCGTGCGAACTGGTGGCCAGCAGCGGCACGGCCAGACCGGCCAGATCCTCGGGCGCCAGGCCTTCGACCAGTTGCAGCGCGAAATGCGCGCCCATGCCGGCGCGCAGCACCTTGGGCGACCACAGCGCCGCCGTGCCCTTGATCGCCAGCACCTGGCCCACGCCGAAGGCCGCGGCGCTGCGCAGGATGCTGCCCACGTTGCCCGCGTCCTGCAGGCGGTCGAGCACCACGCTGAAGGCACGGGGCGCCAGCGCGGTGTCGGCCGGCACCGCCAGCAAGGCGCCGATGCGCGGCGGTGACTCCAGCGTGCTGAGCGTCTTCATCAGCGCATCGGGCACCACCACCACCCGCCGCGCCCGGTCCACCCAGCCGCGCCAGTCGGCGCGCTCATGCCAGGCGGACTCGGTGAACACCAGTTCCTCCAGCGGGCGGCCGCGCTGCAGCGCCGCCCCGACCAGGTGGTCGCCCTCCAGCCAGACCTGGCCCAGCTTGCGGTAGGCGCCCGGGTCCTGGCCCAGCTTGCGGATGCGCTGCAGCAGCGGGTTGTCGCGGGCGGTGAGGATCAGCGGTTCGGTCACAGATGGCCTCCGGTGGCCAGGGCCTCGCGCACCGGGCCGAAGCTCTGGCGGTGCAGCGGCGTGGCGCCGTGGGCGCGCAGCGCAGCCAGGTGTTCAGGCGTGGGGTAGCCCTTGTGGCCGGCAAAACCGTAGTCGGGGTAGGCGCGGTGCATCTCGGCGCACAGGTGGTCGCGGTGCACCTTGGCCAGGATGGAGGCGGCCGAGATCGCCGGCACCTTGGCGTCGCCCTTGACGATGGCCTCGGCCGGCACACGGATCGCCGGCAGGCGGTTGCCATCGACCAGCACACGGTGCGGCATCAGCCGCAGACCTTCGACCGCGCGCTTCATCGCCAGCATGGTGGCGTGCAGGATGTTCAGGCTGTCGATCTCCTCGACGCTGGCTTCGGCGATCTTGAAGCACAGCGCCTTGGCGCGGATCTCGTCGAACAGGCGCTCGCGGCGCTTGGCGCTCAGCACCTTGGAGTCGGCCAGGCCCTCGATCGGGTGCAGGTCGTCCAGGATGACGGCCGCTGCCACCACCGGCCCGGCCAGCGGGCCGCGGCCGGCCTCGTCGACGCCGGCCAACAGGCCCGGTGTGTCGAAGCTCAGGGTGATCTGCTCAGGCTTGGCCGAGAACTTGCGCGATGGCATGACTGGCGCACTGCGCGGTGTCCTGGCGCAGCGAGAGGTGGAGTTCAGTGAAGCGGGCGTGCAATGCGTCGCGGCGGGCGCCGTCATCCAGCCAGGCCCGGGCGGCGTCGGCGATCGCCTGCGGCGTGGCGACGTCCTGGATCAGCTCGGGCACGGCCAAGTCGCGCAGCAGGATGTTGGGCAGGCTGAACCACGGCAGGTAGGCCTTGTCCTTCATCAGCCAGTGGTTGAAGGCGTTGAGCCGGTAGACCACCACCATCGGCCGCTTGAACAGGGCCGCCTCCAGCGTGGCGGTGCCGCTGGCGATCAGGGTCAGGTCGCAGGCGGCCAGGGCCTCGTGCGAGCGACCGTCCAGCAACTGCACCGGCAAACCGGGCGCGTGGCGGGCGATCGCCTCGTCGATCAGCGGCCGCAGGCCCGGCACCACCGGCAGCACCAGGCGCAGCCCGGGACGGTCTCGCAGCAGATCCTGTGCGGCCTGCAGCAGCGGCGGCGCGATGTGGGTGATCTCGCTGCGCCGGCTGCCGGGCAGCAGGGCCACCACCGTGGCCTCGTCGTCCAGGCCCAGCGCCGCCCGGGCCGCGGCGCGGGGCGGCTGCAGCGGAATCAGGTCGGCCAGCGGGTGGCCAACGAAGCTGGCCGGCACGCCGTGTTCGGCCAGCAGCGCGGGCTCGAAGGGGAACAGGCACAGCACATGGTCGGCGGCGGCGGCCAGGGTCTTCACGCGCTCACCGCGCCAGGCCCAGATCGACGGGCAGACGAAGTGCACCGTCTTCACGCCCTGCGCGCGCAATGCGCGCTCCAGCGCGAAATTGAAGTCGGGCGCGTCAATACCGACGAAGACCGCCGGGCGCTCGGCCAGCACGCGCTGGCGCAGCGCGCGGCGAATGGCCAGCAGTTCAGGCAGATGGCGCAGTGCGTCCACGTAGCCGAAGACCGACAGCTTGTGGCTGGGCCACCAGGCGTCGAACCCCTGCGCTTGCATCTTCGGGCCGCCGATGCCACCGGCCGACAGCCCGGGCCAGCGCGAGCGCAGACCCTGCAGCAGCAGGCTGGCCAGCAGGTCGCCGGAGGCCTCGCCGGCCACCATCGCCAGGCGAGGGGCCGTCGATGTGTCCATGCTTGCGTCTGTGAGTGGTCAGCGCACCAGGCCGCGCGTGGACGCGGCCAGGAAGTCGAGCATGGTGCGCACGTCGGGGTCGTCGGTGCCCAGCGCCTCGATCTCGCTGCGGGCCTGCTCCAGCGTCAGGCTGCCGCGGAACAGCAGCTTGTGCATCTGGCGGATCTGGCGCTGGCGCTCATCGCTGAAGCCGCGGCGCTTCAGGCCGGTCAGGTTGACCGCGCGCACGGCCAGCGGGTTGCCATCGACGGTCATGAACGGCGCCACGTCCTGGGCCACGTGGCCCTGGAAGCCGATCATCGCGTGTGCGCCCACGTGCACCCACTGGTGCACGCCGGTCAGGCCGCCGATCACCGCCCAGTCACCCACGTGCACATGGCCGGCCAGCGTGACGTTGTTGGCCAGCACCGTGTGGCTGCCCAGGCGCACGTCGTGGGCCAGGTGCACATAGGCCATGATCCAGTTGTCGTCGCCCACCCGCGTGACACCCTGCTCCTTGAAGGTGCCGGTGTTGAAGGTGCAGAACTCGCGCACGGTGTTGCGGTCGCCGATCACCAGCTCGGTGACCTCGCCGGCATGCGACATGTCCTGCGGCATCGCGCCGATCGAGCCGAACTGGTAGAAGCGGTTGTCGCTGCCGATGGTGGTGCGGCCCTCGATCACGCAGTGCGGCCCGATGACGGTGCCGGCGCCGATGCGCACCTGCGGACCGATGATCGTGTAGGCGCCCACCTGGACGCTGTCGTCCAGCTCGGCCGCCGGGTCGACCAGCGCGGTCGGATGGATCCGGGTCATGGCCTCAGGCGATCTTGCGCATCGTGCACATCAGCTCGGCCTCGGCGGCGAGTTCGCCACCCACCAGACCGCGAGCGCTGTACTTGTAGATGCCGGCCTTGGCGCGCAGGATGGTGGCTTCCAGGAAGAGCTGGTCGCCGGGCTCGACCGGGCGCTTGAAGCGCGCGCCGTCGATGCCGGCGAAGTACACCACGGTGTCGTCGCCCGGGTCGGTGTCCATCGAGGCGAAGGACAGCAGCGCCGCCGCCTGCGCCATGGCTTCCAGGATCAGCACGCCCGGCATCACCGGACGGTGCGGGAAGTGACCCATGAAGAAGGGCTCGTTCATCGTCACGTTCTTCAGGGCCAGGACGCGCTTGTTCTTCTCGAGCTCGGTCACGCGGTCCACCAGCAGGAACGGGTAGCGGTGCGGAAGCCGCTTGAGGATCTGGTGGATGTCCATCACGGGAGCGCTCATGGTTCGATCTTCTTTTCAAGGGCGCGAAGGCGGCTTCGCAGGGTGTGCAACTGGCGCAGCGTGGCTGCGTTCTTTTCCCAGGACGCATTGTCGTCGATGGGGAACACGCCGCTGTACTGGCCCGGTTTGGTGAGCGAGCTCATCACGAAGCTGCCGGCGCTGACATGGACATGGTCAACGATCTCCAGGTGCCCCAGCACCATGGCGGCGCCGCCAAAGGTGCAGTGCGCGCCGATGCGGGCACTGCCGGCCACGCCGACGCAGCCGGCCATCGCAGTATGGGCGCCGATGCGCACGTTGTGGGCGATCTGGATCAGGTTGTCGAGCTTGACGCCGTCGGCCAGCACCGTGTCATCGAGCGCGCCGCGGTCGATGCAAGTGTTGGCGCCGATGTCGACGTCGTCGCCGATCACCACGCTGCCGAGCTGCTCGATCTTCTCCCATCGGCCCTGGTGGGGCGCGAAGCCGAAGCCGTCGGAGCCCACCACCGCGCCGGGCTGCAGCGTGCCGCGCGCGCCGATCACGCAACCCGCACCGAAGTGCACCCTGGCGATCAGCCGCGTGCCCTCGCCCACCACCGCGTCCGCGCCGACCAGGCACTGCGGGCCGATGACGGCGCCAGCGGCGATCCGCGCACCGTCCTCGATCACCGCCTGGGCCCCCACGTGCGCGCTGGGATGCAGCTCGACGCCGCGGCCGATCACCGCGCTGCAATGCACACCGGCCGCCGCCACCGGGCGCCAGCGCGCGGCGAACCAGCGGGTCAGGCGGGCGTAGTAGAGGTAGGGATCGGGGGTGACGATGACCGCGGCGCCACGGGCCAGTGCGGCCTCGCGCAGGTCCTCGCGCACCACCAGCACCCCGGCGGCGCTGCGCTCCAGCAGCGGCCGAAGCCGGGCCTGGGCGACGAAGCTGAGATCCGCCGGACCGGCGTTGTCGAGGGAGGCGATGCGCGCGACACAGCGGTCGGCATCGCCATGCAGCTCACCGCCCAGCTCGCCGATGATCTCGGCCAGGCGGATGGTCGACAGGGCGCCTGACGTCGCCGTCATGCCCTGCCGCGGTGTCACTTGCCGGCGTTGAGCGCGTCGATCACCTTCTTGGTGATGTCGACACGCGGACCGGCAAAGACCACGTCCTGCAGGATCAGGTCGTACTTCTCGGTCTCGAAGATCTGCTTGATGACCTTGCTGGCGCGTTCGCTGACCGCGGCCAGTTCCTCGTTCTTGCGCTGGTTCAGGTCTTCCAGCAGCTCGCGGCGCTTGCGTTCGAAGTCGCGCTGCTGCTCGGCCAGGTCACGCTGGCGGCGGGTGCGCTCGGCTTCGGACAGCGTGGGGCCGTCCTTCTCGAGCTTCTCGAAGGCCTGGCGCAGCTTGTTGCCGGTGTCGTTCAGCTCGGTCTCGCGCTTCTTGAACTCGGCCTCGAGCTTGGCCTGGGCGGCCTTGGCGGGCGATGCCTCGCGCAGCACGCGTTCGCCGTTCACGTAGCCGATCTTCAGCTCCTGGGCCTGGGCGGCGGCGAACGAGAGCGCCAGCGCCGATGCGGCGAGCAGCGATTTCACGGGAGAGGTCATCATCAGAAAGCCGTTCCGATCTGAAACTGGAAGCGTTGGATTTTATCGCCACTGAAGGAGCGAATCGGTGTCCCCCAACTGAGCTTGAAGGGGCCCACCGGGGACACCCAGCTCACGCCGATGCCGGCGGAGGCGCGCAGGTCGCGCAGCGACAGCGGTTGACCCAGGCGCCAGACGTTGCCGGCGTCGGCAAAGGCGAAGACGCGCAGCGACTTGTCGTTGCCGCTGCCGGGCACCGGCAGGTAGAGCTCGCTGTTGAGGTTCAGGCGCTTGGGGCCGCCGTCATAGGCGCCGGTGATGTCGACGCTGCCGAAGGAGCCCTGGTCGAAGACCCGCACCGAGCCCAGACCGCCGCCATAGAAGTTCTTGAACAGCGGATAGGGCTTGCCGCGCAGACCGTAGCCCAGGCCGAGCTCGCCGTTGATGCCCAGCGTCAGCTTGTTGGTGATCGCGAAGTACTGCTGGTACTGGCCATTCAGGCGCGCGTAGGTGACGTCGCCCAGCAGGCTGATGTCGACGTTGACGCGCTGGTAGCGGCCCTTGGTGGGCACCATCGGGTTGTCGCGCTCCTCGCGGGCCCAGCCGATGGTCAGCGGGAACGAGGTGGAGTAGGCGCCGAAGGTCTCGCGGTAGGTGTAGTAGCTGTTGGGCACGCCCGACGAGGTGCCGATGATGGTCTGCTCGACGCCCAGGCCGAAGAAGACGGTGTCGTACTCGGTGAAGGGCACGCCAAAGCGCACCGCCATGCCCGGCGTGGCCAGCTGGTAGGCGTCGCCCAGGCTGTTCAGCGGCTTGGAGGTGCGGTAGTACAGGTCCAGCGCGCGCGACACGCCGTCGTCGGTGAAGTACGGGTCGACGGTGCTGATCAGCAGGTTGCGCTGCGACTTGCTGGTGTTGACGTCCACGCCCAGGTAGTTGCCCGAGCCCAGGATGTTCTCCTTGCGCACAGACGCCGACAGCGACAGCTTGTCGTACTGCGAGAAGCCGGCGGCCAGCTGCAGCGTGCCGGTCTGCTTCTCGGTGACGTTGATCACCAGGTCCACCTGGTCCGGCGCGCCGGGCACCTCGTTGGTGTCGATCGTGACTTCCTCGAAGAAGCCCAGGCGCTCGACGCGGTCGCGCGAGAGCTTGATCTTGGCGCCGTCGTACCAGGCCGATTCGAACTGGCGGAACTCGCGGCGGATGACCTCGTCGCGGGTGACGGTGTTGCCGGCCACGTTGACGCGGCGCACGTACACGCGCTGGCCCGGTTGGCCCTGGAAGACCACCACCACCTGGCCGGTCTTGCGGTCGATCTCGGTGCGCGGCTCGACGCGCGCGAAGGCATAGCCGTACGCGGCGTAGATCTCGCTGAAGGCCTTGACGGTGGCCGTGACCTCTTCGCCGCGGTAGTTCTGGCCCGGGCGCACCTGGATCTGGTCGCGGAAATCGCCGTCGCGGCCCAGGAACTCGCCGTCCAGCTTGACCGCGGTCACCACGTAGGGCTGGCCTTCGTCGACGGTGATCGTGATCGAGATGTCCTGCTTGTCCGGCGAGATCGTGACCTGGGTCGACTTGATGTCGAATTCCAGGTAGCCGCGGTTCAGGTAGTAGGAGCGGATCTTTTCAAGGTCGGCGTTGAGCTTGGTGCGGGCGTAGCGGTCCGACTTGGTGTACCAGGTGAGCCAGCCACCGGTGGTCAGGTCCAGCAGGTCCAGCAGCGTGGACTCGGACACCGCCTGGGTGCCCAGGATGCGGATCTCGCGGATCTTGGCGATGTCGCCTTCGCTGACGGTGAAGGCGATGTTGACCCGGTTGCGCTCGATCGGAGTGACGGTGGTCGTGACCTCGGCGCCGTAGAAGCTGCGGCTCAGGTACTGGCGCTTGATTTCCTGCTCGGCGCGGTCGATCACCGCCTTGTCGAAGGGCTGGCCTTCACCGATGCCGTTGTCCTTCAGTGCCTTGGCCAGGGTGTCCTTGTCGAACTCCTTGAGGCCGCTGAAGCTGACGGTGGCGATCAGCGAACGCTCGTCGACCACCACCACCACGACCTTGCCGTCGATGTCCAGGCGCACGTCCTTGAACAGGCCGGTGGCGAACAGCGCCCGCAGCGCGGCGGAACCCTTGTCGTCGTTGTAGCTGTCACCGACCCGGAAGGGCAGCGCATTGAACACGCTGCCGGGGTCGCCGCGCTGCAGACCCTCGATGCGGATGTCTTCGATCTGGAAGGGCTCGGCAGCCCAGGCGGGCGCCACGATGGCGGCGAGCGCCATGGTCACACCAGCCGGCACCGGGCGCAGCCGGCTCGTCAGGAAAGGAAATGGCATCGGAGGAGTCAATGCAGGCCCAGCAAGCGGGCCACGTCGTTGGACAGGGCGATGGACATCATCAGCAGGAGCACCACGGCGCCGCCTCGCTGCAGCCTGCGCAACCAGACATCCGTGACCGGACGACCGGTCAGGCCCTCGAAAAGATAATACATCAGGTGTCCGCCATCCAGGATCGGCAGCGGCAGCAGGTTCAGCACGCCCAGGCCCACACTGACGTTGGCCAGGAAGACCAGGAACTCGGTCAGGCCGACGCGCGCCGTCTGGCCGGCGTAGTCGGCAATCGTGAGCGGGCCGCTGAGGTTCTTGACCGACGCCTCGCCGATCAGCATCCGCCCCAGCATCTTCAGGCTCAGCTGGGCGGTTTCCAGCACCTGGCGAACACCTCGCAGCGCGCCTTCGATCGGCCCCATGCGCACGGTCAGCATCTGCGGCGGCTCGCCGATGTAGGCGTCAATCCGGCCGAAGACCTGGCCGCCCTCTTCCACCCGCCGTGGCTGCACCTCGAGTTGCATCACCACGCCGCTGCGGTCGATCGTCCAGCGCATCGGCTGTCCGGCGCCCTGGCGGATGCGCTCGCGCAGCGCCGCGCCGTCGGCCACCGGCACGTCGTCCACCCGCAGCACGCGGTCGCCCTGGCGCAGACCGGCCTGCTCGGCCGGTCCGCCGGCCACCAGCGTGCCCATCACCGGGTCGGTCCAGGGCCCCGGCAGGCCGATCTGGCGCCAGGTGGCGGCGTCCAGGTCGTGGCCCTGCAGCCGGTCCAGCGCGAGTGTCAGCACGCGGCGGTGGTTGCCGCGCTCATCGGTCACCTCCAGCTGCAGCGGGCGGTGCTCGGCGGCGGCCTGGGTGATGCGCCAGCGCAGATCGGTGAGCGATCGGATCTCCAGCCGCTCGTCGTCGTCGATGACCGCGTCCACACGGTCGCCCGGCTGCAGACCGGCCTGCGCCGCCAGGCCCGCCGCCGGCGGGGTGGCCAGGTAGGCCGCGGGCTCCCGGGTGCCGATCCAGTGCGTGGCCGTGAACAGCAGCGCGGCCAGCAGCAGGTTGGCCAGCGGCCCGGCGGCGACGATGGCCACGCGCGAGCGCAGCGGCTGCTGGTCGAAGGCCTGGGCGCGCCAGGCCTCGGGGACCGGGCCCTCGCGCGAATCGAGCATGCGCACATAGCCGCCCAAGGGCAGCAGCGACAGCGTGTATTCGGTGGACGAGGCGTCGCGCTGGCGGCGCCAGATCACGCGGCCGAAGCCGATCGAAAAGCGCAGCACCCGCACGCCGCACCAGCGGGCCACCTGGAAGTGGCCCCACTCATGGACGGCGATCAGCACGCCCAGCGTGACGAGAAAGGCCAGAACCGTGGTCATCGACAGGTCAGAGCGCCGCGCGGGCGATCAGTTCCCGTGCCGCCAGGCGGGCGCGCTGGTCCAGCGCCAGCAGTTCTTCCACCGCAGCCTGCGGCGGCAGCGCCGGGGTCACGCGCTCCAGCGTGCCCTGGTTGATGCGGTGGATGCCGTCGAAGGCCAGGCGCCGGTCCAGGAACGCCGCCACGGCTTCCTCGTTGGCGGCGTTGAGCACGGCGGTGCTGCCCTCGGGGCCGCGCAGCGCCTCCCAGGCCAGGAACAGGCCCGGGAAGCGTTCGGGGCTGGGCGCCTCGAATTCCAGTGCGCGCAGCGACAGCAGGTCCAGCGCCGACGCGCCGGATTCAATGCGCTCCGGGAAGGACAGGCCGAAGGCGATGGGCACCCGCATGTCCGGCGTGCCCAGTTGCGCCAGCACCGACTGGTCGCGGCACACCACCATCGAGTGGATGATGCTTTGCGGGTGGATCACCACCCGGATCTGCTCGGGTGTCAGGTCGAACAGCCAGCGTGCCTCGATGACCTCGAGGGCCTTGTTCATCATCGTCGCCGAATCGACCGAGATCTTGCGACCCATCACCCAGTTGGGGTGCGCGCAGGCCTCTTCCGGCGTGACCTGGGCCAGGCTGGCGCGGTCGCGCTGGCGGAACGGGCCGCCCGAGGCGGTCAGCACGATGTGGTCGATGCGCTGCTTCCAGACCGAGCGGTCCTGGGGCAGGCACTGGAAGATGGCCGAGTGCTCTGAATCGATCGGCAGCAAGGTGGCGCCGCCTTCGGCCACCGCCGCCATGAAGGCTGCGCCGCCCACGACCAGGGCTTCCTTGTTGGCCAGCAGCAGGCGCTTGCCGGCGCGCGCTGCCGCCATGCAGGGCGGCAGGCCGGCGGCGCCGACGATGGCGGCCATCACCGCATCCACCTCGGGGTGGGCGGCCAGCTCGACCAGGGCCTGCGGGCCGTCCAGCACTTCGGTGCGGCTGCCGGCCTCCCGCAGGCGGCGGCGCAGCTCGGCCGCGGCGCCACTGTCCGACATTGCGGCAAAGCGCGGCGCCACTTGCAGGCACTGGGCCAGCAGCTCCTCGACGCGGGCATGGCCGGTCAGCGCAAAGGCCTCGAAACGATCGGGGTGGCGCGCCACCACGTCCAGCGTGTTGGTGCCGATCGAGCCGGTGGCGCCGAGGATGCAGAGCTGGAGTCGTTTCATCGGTGGATCCTCGTTCAGGGCGCCAGCGAGGCCAGGGCCATCGCGGCGGGCAGCGTGGGCAGCAGCGCGTCGACCCGGTCGAGCACACCCCCATGCCCCGGCAGCAGGCGGCTCGAGTCCTTGGCCCCCACGGCGCGCTTGGCCAGCGACTCGATCAGGTCGCCCATCACGCTCAGCGCACACAGGAAGACGATGCCCAGCGCCAGGCCGGGCCAACCCAGGCGCTGCTGGATGGTTTCGAAGATGCTGGGTGCCACGCCAGCCCGCGCGGGCGACAGCGCCAGCCACAGCGCGGCCAGCAGCGCCACGCCGGTCATGCCCGACCAGACACCCTCCCAGCTCTTGCCCGGGCTAATCGCCGGCGCCAGCTTGCGCCGGCCGAAGCGGCGACCCCCAAAGTAGGCGGCGATGTCGGCCATCCAGACCACGCAGAAGACCGACAGCAGGAACTCCAGACCGCGCGCCCGACCAGCGCTGAGCGCCAGCCAGGCCGCACACAGCACGACCACGCCGATCACCAGGCGCAGCCCCTGCGACAGCTGCGGCCAGGCCGTGGGCCCCTTGGCCAGCGCCAGCGAGCCGCCCAGCACCCAGCAGGCGGTGGCCAGCCACCACACGGCCGGGGGCACCTGCTGCACCATCCCCTGCGACCAGGCCAGGCCGCACAGCGCAGCCACCAGCGCACCCAGGCCCAGCGACGGGGCGAAGGCCAGGCCGTTGAGCCGACCCCATTCCCAGCCGCCAGCACCGATCAGCACCAGGGTCAGCAGGGCGAAGGGCCAGGCCACCGGCGCCAGCAGTGCCGGCAACAGCAGCGCCAGCAGAACCAGCGCGGTGATCACGCGTTGCAGCAGCATGGACAACAGACCCGGTGGTCGATCAGGCGATCGAGGGAGTGGAACCGGCGGTCTTGACCCCACCGAAACGGCGGTCACGGCCCGCGAAGGCGGCCAGGGCGCGATCGACTTCGTGCTCGTCGAAATCGGGCCACAGGCAGTCGGTGAAATGGAACTCGGCGTAAGCGATCTGCCACAGCAGGTAGTTGCTGACGCGCAGCTCGCCCCCGGTGCGGATGAACAGGTCCGGATCGGGCGCGTAGGCCAGCGACATGCGGGCCGACAGCGCCTCTTCGGTGAGTTGCTCCGGTGCCAGGCCCTCGGCCATCGCCCGGCGCGCGGCCTGCACGATGTCCCAGCGGCCACCGTAGTTGAAGCAGACGGTCAGCACCAGGCCGGTGTTGGCCGCGGTGTCGGCTTCGGACTGGTTCCAGGCGGCGCGGACCTTCTCGGACACCGCACTGCGGTCGCCGACGATGCGCACCCGCACCCCCTGGCTGGCCAGCTTGCCCAGGTACTTGGCCACGCCGACCAGCACCAGGTTCATCAGGCCGGAAACCTCGTCCTCGGGGCGCTTCCAGTTCTCGGACGAAAAGGCGTAGACGGTCAGGTATTCGACGCCGCGCTTCTGGCAGTGGTCGACCACCCGGATCAGCGCGTCCATGCCGGCCTTGTGGCCCACGACGCGCGGCATGAAGCGCTTCTTGGCCCAGCGGCCGTTGCCATCCATGACGATGGCCACGTGCCGTGGGACGGCGGGATCGTGCGCGGCCACGTCAGACGGCCAGGATGTCGGCTTCCTTGGCGTGGACCAGCTTGTCGATCTCGGCCACCACCTTGTCGGTCAGCTTCTGGACATCGTCCTGGGCGCGACGCTCGTCGTCCTCGGAGATCTCCTTGTCCTTGAGCAGCTTCTTCAGGTGGTCGTTGGCATCGCGGCGCAGGTTGCGCACCGCGACCTTGGCGTTCTCGCCCTCGTGGCGGACGACCTTGGTCAGCTCCTTGCGGCGCTCCTCGGTCAGCGCGGGCATCGGCACGCGCAGCAGGTCGCCCTGGGCCGACGGGTTCAGACCCAGGTCGGACTCGCGGATGGCCTTCTCGATCTTCGCGCCCATGCCCTTTTCCCAGGGCGTGACGCTGATCGTGCGGGCGTCCAGCAGGCTGACGTTGGCGACCTGGCTGATCGGCACCATCGAGCCGTAGTAGTCCACATGGACCTGGTCCAGGATGCCCGGGTGGGCGCGACCGGTGCGGACCTTCTGCAGGTCGCTCTTGAGCGCCTCGACGGACTTGGCCATCTTGGACTCGGCGTTCTTCTTGATGTCGGCAATCGTCATGGTCGTGATCCTCAGACGTGAACCAGCGTGCCCTCGTCCTCGCCCTGCACCACGCGCTTGAGCGCGCCGGGCTTGAAGATCGAGAACACCTTGATCGGCAGCTTCTGGTCGCGGCACAGGGCGAACGCGGTGGCGTCCATCACCTGCAGGTTCTTCGCGATCGCCTCGTCGAAGCTGATGTTGGTGTAGCGCGTGGCGCTGGGGTCCTTCTTGGGGTCGGCGGTGTAGACGCCATCAACCTTGGTGGCCTTGAGCACCACCTGGGCACCGATCTCGGCGCCGCGCAGCGCGGCGGCGGTGTCGGTGGTGAAGAAGGGGTTGCCGGTGCCGGCGGCGAAGATCACCACCTTGCCCTCTTCCAGGTACTGCAGCGCCTTCGGGCGGACATAGGGCTCGACCACCTGCTCGATCGAGATGGCCGACATCACGCGGGCCGTCATGCCCTCCAGGCGCATCGTGTCGGCCAGGGCCAGCGAGTTCATCACGGTGGCCAGCATGCCCATGTAGTCGGCGGTGGCGCGGTCCATGCCCACCGAGCCGCCGGCCACGCCGCGGAAGATGTTGCCGCCGCCGATCACCACCGCCACCTCGCAGCCCAGCTGGGTCACCTCCTGCACCTCGCGCACCATGCGCACGATGGTGGCGCGGTTGATGCCGTAGGCGTCATCGCCCATCAGGGCCTCGCCGGAGAGTTTCAGCAGGATGCGCTTGTAGGCGGGCATGCAGGGGTGTCCTTGTAGGCGTCGGTCAGCAGGAAAAACAGTGTAGCCGGGCACCCCCTTGTGAGCGGCGCCCGGCGGCGGCGCTTTACGCGCCCTTGGCGGCGGCGACCTGGGCAGCCACCTCGGCCGCGAAGTCGTCGACCTTCTTCTCGATGCCTTCACCCACCACGTACAGGGTGAAGCCCTTGACGGTGGTGTTGGCCGACTTGACGTAGGCGCCCACGGTCTGCTTGCCGTCGGCGGCCTTCACGAAGACCTGGTCGAACAGCGAGACTTCCTTCAGGTACTTCTGCACCGAACCGTCGACCATCTTGGCGACGATCTCGGCCGGCTTGCCGGACTCGGCGGCCTTGGCGGCGGCCACCGAGCGCTCGCGCTCGATCAGCTCGGCCGGCACGTCGGCCGAGGTCAGCGCGACAGGCTTCATCGCGGCCACGTGCATGGCGACGTCCTTGGCGGCGACGGCGTCACCGTCGAACTCCACCACCACGCCGATGCGGGTGCCGTGCAGGTAGCCGGCCAGGGCGCTGCCCTCGAAGCGCTTGAAGCGGCGGAAAGACATGTTCTCGCCGATCTTGCCGACCAGGCCCTTGCGCACGTCTTCCAGCGTCGGGCCGAAACCGTCCTGCTCGTAGGCCAGCGCGCCCAGGGCGGCGATGTCGGCCGGGTTGTGCTTGGCGATCAGCGCGGCGGCGCCCTGGGCCAGGGCCAGGAAGCTGTCGTTCTTGGTGACGAAGTCGGTCTCGCAGTTGACCTCGATCATGGCGCCCACGGTGCCGTCGATCGCCGAGGCGACCACGCCTTCGGCGGTGACGCGCGACGCGGCCTTGCCGGCCTTGGTGCCCAGCTTGACGCGCAGGATTTCCTCGGCCTTGACCAGGTCGCCTTCGGCCTCGGTCAGCGCCTTCTTGCATTCCATCATCGGGGCGTCGGTCTTGGCGCGCAGTTCGGCAACCATGCCGGCGGTGATAGCAGCCATCGTGTGTTCTCCGTTGCTGGCGGCGGTGCCTTGGGCGCCCGCCGCGGGTTTGCTTCAGTGTTCGGTGGGGGGTGTGAAAAAGGGGCTGTGACAGCCCCTGCTTCACGACGGCGCCCGAGGGCGCCGGGAGCATCAGGCCTGCTCGTTGACCTCGACGAACTCGTCGCCGTCGGCGGCCACGGCCTGGGTCAGCTCGGTGGTGGCGTTGGCCTTGCCTTCCAGCACGGCGTCAGCCACGGCCTTGGCGTACAGCGCCACGGCCTTGGCCGAGTCGTCGTTGCCGGGGATCACGTAGTCCACGCCATCGGGCGAGTGGTTGGTGTCGACCACGCCGATCACCGGAATGCCCAGCTTCTGGGCTTCGGCCACGGCGATCTTGTGGAAGCCCACGTCGATCACGAAGATGGCGTCGGGCAGCGCGTTCATGTCCTGGATGCCGCCGATGTCCTTCTCGAGCTTGGCCAGCTCGCGGTCGAACATCAGGGCTTCCTTCTTGATGCGCATCTCGGCGCCAGAGTCCTTCTGGGCCTGCATGTCCTTGAGCTTCTTCAGCGAGCCCTTGACCGTCTTGAAGTTGGTCAGCATGCCGCCCAGCCAGCGCTGGTCAACGTAGGGCATGCCGGCGCGCTGCGCCTCGGCGGCCACCACTTCGCGCGCCTGGCGCTTGGTGCCGACGATCAGGATCGTGCCGCGCTTGGAGGCCAGCTGGCGCACGAACTTCATGGCTTCTTCGAACTTGGGAAGCGTCTTCTCCAAGTTGATGATGTGGATCTTGTTGCGATGGCCGTAAATGAACGGGGCCATCTTGGGGTTCCAGAAGCGGGTCTGGTGGCCAAAGTGGACACCGGCTTCCAGCATTTCACGCATCGACACGGACATAGGTCACTCCGAAGGTTGGGTCTAGAATCCCGACACGAATCGCTGCATGGGTTGACACCTCGTCACACCTGCTTGCAGCGACACCTGGATGGGTCGGGTTCGCGAATCGGGCCGCCCCGTCCGGCGGTGCAAGGCAAACGCCTTTCACCATCCTCACGACGAGACTCTCGGCCCGGCTTGTCTGGACGCCGCGCGATGCATCGCACCCCATGGTCCTCCAGATAAACCCGCAGAGTATAGCATCCCGCAGCGCCCCCGGCCTGGCCCGGATGCTCGAACCGATCCCGCAGGGCCGCCTGAGCTGCCGCGACCTGCTGGAACACCACCTGGCGCGCGCAGCCTCCCCTGACGCGGCGCAGGCCCACCTGCGCCTCTTCACGGCGTCGGCCCGCGCCCAGGCCGATGCGCTGGACGCGCAGCGCGGCCGCGGCCAGGCGCTGCCGCCGCTGGCCGGGCTGGTGCTGGGCGTCAAGGACCTGTTCGACGTCGCCGGTCAGCCCGCCACCGGCGGCTCGGTGGTGCTGGATGGCCGCAGCTCGGCGCTGAGCGGCTGGCCCGCCGCCCGGACCGCCGATGCGGGCGCCGTGGCCCGGCTGCGCGCGGCCGGCGCCGTGCTGATCGGCCACCACAACTGCACCGAGTTCGCCTTCTCCGGTGTCGGCCAGAACCCGCACCACGGCACGCCGACGAACCCGGTGACCGCGCTGCTGGACGCCACGCCGCGCATCGCTGGCGGCTCCACCAGCGGTGGCGCCCAGGCGCTGGCGCTGGGCGCCTGCATGACCGCGCTGGGCAGCGACACCGGCGGCTCGATCCGCATTCCTGCGGCCTTGTGCGGCCTGGTGGGCTACAAGTCCACCCAGTCCCTGGTGCCACGCGACGGCTGCATCCCGCTGTCCGACACCCTGGACACGGCCTGTGCGATGACGCCCGATGTCGACGGGGCGATCCGCGTGCACGAGGTGCTGGCCGCGCGCCGCGTCGACCGCACGGCGGCACGCCTGGCCGGCAGCCGGCTGGCCCTGCCCCAGGACCTGATGCTTGACGGCCTGGAAGCGCCCGTGGCCCGTGCGCTGGAGTCCGCGCTGACGCGGCTCTCAGCCGCCGGCGCGCGGATCGAATCCCTGCGCTGCCCCCTGCTGCCCGACGGCGCGGCCCTGCAAGGCGCCTTCAGCCTGGCGGCGGTCGAGGCCCACGCCTGGCACCGCCACCGCCTGGCCCATGACGCTGCGCGCTACGACCCGCGGGTGCTGACCCGGCTGCTGCGCGGTGCTGGCGTGTCGGCCGACGACTACCTCGACCTGTGCCGCGCCCGCCGGGCCTGGATCGACGCGCTGCAATCGGCGCTGAGCGGCTTCGACGCCGCGCTCAGCCCCACCGTCCCGCTGCTCGCGCCGCCGAGCGCGCCCTTGCTGTCTGACGACGACGTGTTCCACCGCACCAATGCTGCGCTGCTGCGCAATCCCTCGCTGGTCAATCTCTTCGATGGCTGTGCGATCAGCCTGCCCTGCCAGGCGCCCGGCGAGATGCCGGTGGGTCTGATGCTGTGGGCCGGCGCCGGCCGCGATGACGCTCTGCTGGGCCTGGCGCTGGACGCAGAGGCCGCGTTGGCCGGGCACGGAGGCTGACATGCATGTGGCCGTCATCGGCGCCGGCCTGGCCGGCGTGTGCAGCGCGTTCGAACTGGCCGCGGCGGGTCACCAGGTCACCGTGGTCGACCGCCACGCCGGGGTGGCCGCCGAGGGCAGCTTCGCCAACGGCGGGCTGCTGGCCGGCGCCTACACCGCCGCCTGGCAGGCGCCGGGCCTGCCCACCCGGCCGCTGGCGCCGGTGCAGGCCGGCGGCTGGGGCTGGCAGGGCCTGCGCCCGTCGGTGTGGTCGCCCTGGTGGCGCCAGCGCCAGCACCGCCGCTCGCCGCACATGGCGGCCAGCCGCTCGGCGATGCTGGCCCTCTCGCGCCTGAGCCGCGCCCGGCTGGACGAGCTGACGCTGCGCCTGGGACTGGCCCGCGAACACGCCGACGGCCTGCTGGTGCTGCTGCGCTCGGAGCGTGAGCTGGCGCAGATGCGCGCCGGTCTGGACTGGCTGGGCGAACAAGGGGTGGTGCACCACTGTGTCGATGCCGACGGCGCGCGGGCGATCGAGCCGGGCCTGAGCACCGAGCCAGGCTTGCACGCCGCCCTGCACTTCCCGGGCGATGCTGCGGCCAACAGCCGGCAGTTCGTCCACCAGCTGAAGACCGAAGCCCAGGCCTTGGGTGTGCGCTGGCTGTTCCAGCACCAGCTCACCGGCCTGTCCAGCGGCCTGGGCGGCGGCCCGCTGCAGCTCAGCTTGGCCGAGTCACGCGATCCGGTGCCGGCAGGACGCACCGGCGAGACGGTGTCGTCACTCAGTGTCGACGCGGTGGTGCTGTGCGCGGCGCAGGGCGCCCCGGCCCTGCTGCAGTCGCTGGGCGTGCGCCTGCCAGCGGTGGTCCACAGTGCCTGCAGCTTCACCGCGCCGCTGCGGCTGGAAGACGGCCTGCTCGATCCCACGCCGCGCGCCGCCATCCTGGACCAGCGCCAACAGATCAGCATTGCGCGCCAGGGCGACCGGGTGCGCGTGGCGGGCAGCATCCGCCCCGGTGTGCAACTGGGCCGCCCGCACCCGGCCGACATGCGGCGTCTGTACCGCGCATTGGACGACTGGTTCCCGGGCGCCGCCCACACCAGCCGCAGTCTGGAGTGGTGCGGCCCGCGCCTGGCGGTGGCCGACGGCCTGCCGGTGATCGGCCCCAGCGGCGTGCCCGGCGTGTGGCTCAACACCGCCCATGGCGCCAGCGGCTGGACCCTGGCCTGCGGCGCGGCCCTGCAACTGGCGTCGCAGATCGGCCAGCAGGCCGCGCCGGTCGATCCGGCGCCCTTCGCGATGGAGCGCTTGCGCTAAGCTCGGCGGCATGGCCGTCGACCTGCGCCTCGTCCTTCCCGGTACCACCGCTGCGCCCCTGCACGGACTGGCGGCGTCCCGGGCGATCGAGGCCCAGGCCTGTGCCCGCGCGGGTGATTTCACGCTGATGCTGCGCGCCGGCACCGATGCCGCCCGTCTGGCCCTGGCCCGCTGGCCGCACGCGCGACGCGTCTGGGTGGCCTGCGGCCCCGGCAACAACGGTGGCGACGGCCTGGTGATGGCGCGCTGCCTGCACCAGCTGGGCCGACAGGTCACGGTCACGCACCTGAGCGGTCGCGGCACCGTCCCGGCCGATGCACAGCGTGCGCTGGCCCAGGCCGTGCAGGCTGGCGTGACCTTCGGGGACGCACCCGCCCCTGGTGCGGTGGACCTGGCGGTCGACGCCCTGCTTGGCCTGGGCCAGGATCGCCCGCCCGGCGAGGCCGTGCTTGCGCTGATCGATGCGCTGCACGCCTGCCAGGCGCCGATCCTGGCGCTGGACCTGCCCACCGGCCTGGCCGCCGACAGCGGCCAGACCCTGGGTGAACACGGCGTGCGCGCCAGCGCCACGCTGTCGCTGCTGACGCTCAAGCCGGGCCTCTTCACCGCCGACGGCCGGGACCATGCTGGCGAGATCTGGTGGTCGACGCTGGGCGCCACACTGGACGGCGCCGCGCCGGATGCCCTGCTGCTGGGCGCCGACGAGGCCCGGCGCCTGCCGCCGCGGCCCCATGCCGGACACAAGGGCGCGTTCGGCGACCTGTGGGTGCTGGGTGGTGCTGCGGGCATGCAAGGCGCGGCGGTGCTGGCGGCCCACGCGGCGCTGGCAGCCGGCGCTGGCCGGGTCTATCTGGCCACGCTGGCCGATACCGCGGTCCACGCCCTGCCAGGCGCGCCGGCCGCGCTGATGCACCGCGACACCCACGCGCTGCGCCAGCCCGAGCGGCTGGCCGCGGCCACCGTGGTGGCCGGCTGCGGCGGCGGCGGCGACATGGGCGCCGAGTTGCCCGCACCGATCCGCCATGCAGCGCGGCTGGTGCTGGACGCCGACGCACTGAACGCCGTCGCCGCCGAGCCCGCGCTGGCCACCGCCCTGGTGGCCCGCGGCCACGCTGCCCGCCCAACCGTGCTCACGCCCCACCCGCTGGAAGCCGCGCGCCTGCTGGACAGCAGCACGCGTGCCGTGCAGGCCGACCGCCTGGCGGCCGCACGGGCGCTGGCCCGGCGCTTCGGCGCGGTGGTGGTGCTCAAGGGCTCGGGCAGCGTCATCGCCACGCCGGAGGGTCCGCCGTGGATCAACGCCACCGGCAACGCCCGGCTGGCCAGTGCCGGCACCGGCGATGTGCTCGCAGGCTGGCTGGGCGGACGCTGGGCGGCGCTGGGCGACGCCACCGACGCGGCCGCCCGTGCGGCCCGCGAGGCCGTCTGGCGCCACGGCCTGGCGGCCGACCGCGCCGGCCCGCATGTGCTGATCGCCGATTCGCTGATCGAGGCGATGCTGGCCAGCACGGCCGACGCCGCCTGACCCCGCGCCGACCGGCGGAGCGGGTCAGCCGCTCATCGCCTCATCTCAGCGCCGCCGGGTCGCCTTGCGCCGGCTGCTGGTCTTGCCCGAGGCAGCGTCCTGCCGCGGCGAGGTCTTGGACTTGGCCTTGCCCGCGCCAGTACGGCCCGAGGGCGACTGGCGCGCCTTGGCCGCCTTGGTGGCGCGCTTTTGCACCCGGTCCTCGGCCTCCACGCGCTCCAGCGGCGCCAGGCGCTCCTTGCCCGTCGGGCGGCCCTTGGCCAGCAGGCGGTCGGACTCGCCCTCGCGCACCATGCGGAAGTCGATGCGCCGGCCGTCCAGGTCGACCCGGCTGACCTGCACCCGCACCCGCGCGCCCACCGCGTAGCGCTGGCCGCTGCGCTCGCCGCGCAGTTCCTGGCGCGCCTCGTCGAACCGGAAGTACTCGCTGCCCAGTTCGGTGATGTGGACCAGGCCCTCCACGTACAACGCGTCCAGCGTGACGAAGACACCGAAGGTGGTGACCGCGCTGACGGTGCCCGAGTACTCCTCGCCCAGGCGTTCGCGCATGTAGCGGCACTTCAGCCAGGCTTCGACATCGCGCGAGGCCTCGTCGGCACGGCGCTCGTTGGCACTGCAATGCGCCCCCACCTGCTCCCAGCGCTCGAGCTCGGCGGCCTGGCCACGCGGCGGCTTGCCGCCCTTGCGCACCGGCGCGCCCACCAGCTCGCCGGTGCTCAGGTGGTAGCGGCGCGACTGCAGGATGGCCTTGATCACCCGGTGCACCAGCAGGTCCGGATAGCGACGGATGGGGCTGGTGAAGTGGGTGTAGGCCTGGTAGGCCAGGCCGAAGTGGCCGCTGTTGGCCGGCGTGTAGATCGCCTGCTGCATCGAGCGCAGCAGCATGGTGTGGATCTGCTGCGCGTCCGGGCGGTCCTTGGTGGCGGCGGCGATCGCCTGGAACTCGCCTGGCTTGGGGTCATCGCTGACCGACAGGCCCAGGCCCAGCGCGCGCAGGTAGTTCTGCAGGGTCTGGCGCTTCTCGGGCGTAGGCCCCTCGTGCACGCGGTAGAGCGACGCATGTTCAGCGCCGGCGATGAAGTCCGCTGCGCAGACGTTGGCGGCCAGCATGGCCTCCTCGATCAGGCGATGCGCCTCGGTGCGGGTGCGCGGCACGATCTTCTCGATGCGGCCGTTGTCGTCGCAGACGATCTGGGTCTCCGTGGTTTCGAAATCCACCGCACCACGTTGGGCGCGGGCCTTCAGCAGCGCGCGGTAGACATCGAGCAGGTCGAGCAGCTGCGGCATCAGCGCAGCGCGGCGCGTGGCTTCAGGGCCGCGGCTGTTGAGCAGCGCCGCAGCCACTTCGGTGTAGGTCAGCCGCGCATGCGAGCAGATCACCGCCGGGTAGAACTGGTAGGCGGTGACCTCGCCCTCGGCGCTGACCAGCATGTCGCAGACCATGCTCAGACGATCCACCTCGGGGTTCAGCGAGCACAGGCCGTTGGACAGCTTCTCCGGCAGCATCGGGATCACCCGGCGCGGGAAGTAGACCGAGGTGGCGCGCTCGAAGGCATCGTCGTCCAGCGCTTCACCGGGCTTGACGTAGTGGCTGACGTCGGCGATGGCCACCAGCAGCCGCCAGCCCTTGCTGGCCTTCTTGCCCTTGCCCTGGACATGCGGTTCGCAGTAGACGGCGTCGTCGAAGTCGCGCGCGTCCTCACCGTCGATGGTCACCAGCGGCACATCGCGCAGGTCGACGCGGTGCTTCAGGTCGGCGGCGCGCAGCTTGTCGGGCAAGGCCGCCGCCTGGGCCAGGGCCTCGGGCGAGAAGCGGTGCGGCACCTCGTACTTGCGCACCGCGATCTCGATCTCCATGCCCGGGTCGTCGATCTCGCCCAGCACCTCGGCCACGCGGCCCACCGGCTGCGAGTACATCGACGGCGGCTCGGTCAGCTCGACCGATACCACCTGGCCGGCACGCGCATTGGCCGCGGCGTTCTTCGGGATCAGGATGTCCTGGCCGTAGCGCTTGTCCTCGGGCGCGACGATCCAGCTGCCGCCCTCGTGCAGCAGGCGGCCGATGATCGGCGTCTTGCGCCGCTCGATGATGTCGACGACACGGCCCTCCGGGCGGCCCTTGCGGTCGAAGCGCAGGATGCGGGCGCGCACGCGGTCGCGGTGCAGCACCGCACGCATCTCCTGCGGCGAGAGGTACAGATCAGGTTCGCCGTCGTCGCGCTGCACGAAGCCGTGCCCGTCGCGGTGTCCGTTCACCGTGCCTTCGATCTCGGTCATGGTGACGCCCGGCAGCTTGTCGCTGCTTGAAATGATCTTTGTCTTGATGGTATAGTCCTATCTTTCGCTGATACGCGATGTTCTCACCAAAGAGCGTTGCCGTCTCGACGAAGCCCAGGTGGCGGAATTGGTAGACGCACTAGTTTCAGGTACTAGCGCTGAGAGGCGTGGAGGTTCGAGTCCTCTCCTGGGCACCAAGCATGCAAAGGCCAGCACGGAAGTGCTGGCCTTTTTTGCTTGGGGGACAGGAAGCAAGGCCCACTGCGGGCCTTGCGCGAGGACGAGAAAGGCCGGGCATGCAGGCCCGGCCGGGGTCGCGCCCATGTGACCGAGTCCTCTCCTGGGCACCAAGCATACAAAAGGCCAGCACGAGAGTGCTGGCCTTTTTGCATGGGCGCGACGCTGGTCGCGGTGCCGCTCGAAAAGTGGATGCGCGTTTCAAGTCGCTTGAAATCCATGCTATAGTTCAAGGCTCTGCTGATGACGAAAGTCTTCAACGCAGACATGCCCAGGTGGCGGAATTGGTAGACGCACTAGTTTCAGGTACT
Organism: Ideonella alba; assembly: GCF_018069845.1. NCBI lineage: Bacteria > Pseudomonadati > Pseudomonadota > Betaproteobacteria > Burkholderiales > Sphaerotilaceae > Ideonella > Ideonella alba. The sequence continues at coordinate 37,937 of NZ_JAGQDD010000006.1, read as the reverse complement.
AGCGCTGAGAGGCGTGGAGGTTCGAGTCCTCTCCTGGGCACCAAGCATGCAAAGGCCAGCACGGAAGTGCTGGCCTTTTTTGCTTGGGGGACAGGAAGCAAGGCCCACTGCGGGCCTTGCGCGAGGACGAGAAAGGCCGGGCATGCAGGCCCGGCCGGGGTCGCGCCCGTGTGACCGAGTCCTCTCCTGGGCACCAGGCATGCGAAGGCCAGCACGGAAGTGCTGGCCTTTTTTGCTTCCGGTGCGACCGACCGCAGGCCGAACGCAGCCGTGCCATGACGAAGGGGCCCGCAGGCCCCTTCTCGTTGATGCTTCAGACCGACAACTTCTTGGCCAGGCCCTCGGGACGCAGTGCGTCGTACTCCTCGAAGGGTTGGTGGATCCAGGGGCTGGTGGCCAGCGCCTCGACGTAGTAGTCGGGCGTGTAGCTCGACACCGCCTTGGTCCAGATCACCGCCGAGCGCAGTTCGGTGATGGCCGGCATGCCACGCAGGCGGTCAACCACCGCCTTGAGGGTGACGCCCGAGTCGGCCAGGTCGTCCACCAGCAGCACGCGGCCGGCCAGTTCGCCCTTGGGCATGGTGATGTACTTGGCCATGTCCAGGCGGCCCTGGATCGTGCCCGCCTCGGCGCGGTAGCTGCTGGTGCTCATGATCGCCAGCGGCTTGTCGAACACGCGCGACAGGATGTCGCCGGGGCGCATGCCGCCGCGGGCGAGGCACAGGATCTGATCGAAGGCCCAGCCGCTGTTGTGGATCTTGAGCGCCAGGCGCTCGGTCAGCAGGTGGTACTCGTCCCAGGACACGTACAGGTGCTTGCCGTCGTCGGTGAGCATGGGGTCTCCAGCGTGGTCGGTTGGTGGGGAGGTGCCGCTCAGGCCTGGTAGGGCTGGCGCAGCAGGATGGTGTGGTCGCGGTCGGGGCTGGTCGAGATGACGTGGATCGGCACGCCGGTGACTTCCTCGATGCGGTTCAGGTAGCGGCGCGCATTGGCCGGCAGCTTGTCGAGTTCGGTGACGCCCACCGTGGTCTCGGTCCAGCCAGGCAGAGTCTCGTAGATCGGCTCGCAGCGGGCAATCTCGTCGGCGCCCATCGGCAACAGGTCGATGTCCTCGCCGTCCAGGCGGTAGCCGGTGCACAGCTTCAGCTCGGAAAGGCCATCGAGGACGTCGAGCTTGGTGATGCACAGGCCCGACAGGCCGTTGACCTGGGCCGAGCGCTTGAGCAGCGCGGCGTCGAACCAGCCGCAGCGGCGCGAACGACCGGTGGTGACGCCCTTCTCGGCGCCCACGGTGCTCATGTGGTAGCCCGGCGTGCCCGGCACTTCCCAGTCCAGCTCCGTGGGGAACGGGCCGCCACCGACGCGTGTGCAATAGGCCTTGGTGATGCCCAGCACATAGTGCAGCAGGCCCGGGCCGACGCCGGAGCCGGCCGCCGCATTGCCCGCCACGCAGTTGCTGGAGGTGACGTAGGGGTAGGTGCCGTGGTCGACGTCCAGCAGCGTGCCCTGGGCACCCTCGAACAGCAGGTTCTGGCCAGCCATGTGCGCCGCGTTGAGCTCGCGCGAGACGTCGGCCATCATCGGCTTGAGTTCCTCGGCGTGGCGCATCGCCTCGTCGTAGACGACCTGGAACTGCACCTCGCCGTTGGCGATGTACGGGCGCATGGCTTCCGGGAAGGTGAAGCCGCGTGAGCCCAGGAAGCTGGTCAGCACGTGGTTGTGCAGCGCCAGCAGCTCGCGCAGCTTGGCCGCAAAGCGCTCGGGATACTTCAGGTCCTGCACGCGCAGCGCGCGGCGGGCGATCTTGTCCTCGTAGGCCGGGCCGATGCCGCGACCGGTGGTGCCGATCTTCTCGGTGCCACCCTGCTCCCGCGCGGCCTCGCGCGCCACGTCCAGTGCGGCGTGGAAGGGCAGGATCAACGGGCAGGCCTCGGAGATGCGCAGGCGCGAACGCACCTCGACACCGGCCTTCTCCAGCCCGGCGATCTCTTCGAGCAGCTTGGCCGCGGACAGCACCACGCCATTGCCGATGTAGCAGCGCACGCCGGGGCGCATGATGCCGCTGGGGATCAGGTGCAGCGCCGTCTTGACGCCGTTGATCACCAGGGTGTGGCCGGCGTTGTGGCCGCCCTGGAAGCGCACCACGCCCTGGGCGCTTTCGGTCAGCCAGTCGACCAGCTTGCCCTTGCCCTCGTCACCCCATTGGGTGCCGACGACGACGACATTGCGCCCGCGCGCGGTGGAGCCTTGTTGCATCGCTGTGCTCGTCATGCTTGAAGATTCTGTGGGGACGGTCCGCGGCGCATTCACAGCGCGCGCAGGACCCACCGTCCGTCGACCTCGATCAGCTCGCGGTCGCATTCGAATTCCTGGGCCTCGTGCTCATGGCCCGGCAGTGCGCAGACCACGGTCTCGCCCTGGCGGCGCAGACTGCGCACCGCGGCACGCAGGCCCTCGGCCTCGCCCCAGGGGGCGCGGATCGCGCCCTCGGTGCGGGCGGCGCGGGACACCTCGGCCAGACCCTTCAGGTCCAGGCTGAAGCCCACCGCCGGGCGGTTTCGGCCGAATACCGCGCCCACCTCGTCGTAGCGGCCGCCGCGGGCCAGCGCATCGGTGGAGCCGCGGCCATAGACCGCGAAGCGGATGCCGCTGTAGTAGGCGTAGCCGTTCATGTCGGCCAGGTCGAAGCCCAGGCGAACATCCGGGAAGGCCTGACGCACATGGCCGGCCAGCCAGGCCAGGTCGCCCAGCGCGGTGCTGATCTGGCTGCGCTTGGGCAGGCGCTCGGCCGCCTGGGCCAGCACCTCCTCGCCACCGTACAGGTCGGGCAGGATGGCCAGCGCCTCGCGGGCCTCGGCCGGGCAGCCGGCCGACAGCGCGCGCAGCGTGGGCTGGTCCTTGACGCTCAGCGCCGTGACCAGCGCCTCCAGTTCGGCAGGGCCCAGCGGCAGACCGGCCAGCACCGAGCGCACGACGCGGGCATCGCCCAGGTCGATGGTGAGGTCGCGCACGCCGGCGGCGTGCAGACCATCCAGGGCCAGCTCCTGCACCTCCAGGTCGGCTTCCAGGCCGGCATGGCCGTAGATCTCGGCGCCCAGTTGCAGCGGCTCGCGCGTGGCGCGCAGACCCGACGGCCGGGTGTGCAGCACCGGGCCGCAGTAGCACAGACGGGTGACGCCCTGGCGGTTCAGCAGATGGGCATCGATGCGGGCGACCTGGGGCGTGGCGTCGGCACGCAGGCCCAGCGTGCGGCCGCTGAGCTGGTCGACCAGCTTGAAGGTCTTGAGGTCGAGGTCGCGGCCGGTGCCAGAGAGCAGCGAGTCCAGGTGCTCGAGCATCGGCGGCATGACCAGCTCGAAGCCATAGCTGCGGGCCAGGTCCAGCCACTGGCGGCGGAGTTCTTCGATGCGCCGCGCCTCGGCGGGCAGGACATCGGCGATGTGCTCAGGCAGCAGCCAGGCAGACGACATGAAACGGCGACCGGGTTAAAAACGGCATTGTACCCGCGTCGCCCGGGCCCGGCGCCAGCCAAGGCGCCTGTTCACACGACCGGAAGGGATTGCGAACAGGCCCTAGCTGCTCAGCCAGAGCACCAGCGCCCCGATCGCGATGCTGGCCAGACCGATGAAGCGGATCTGGCCATCCTGCATCGCCAGCACGCGCCGGAAGACCTCGCGCCAGCCCTGCGGGTGCAGCAGCGGCATCAGGCCCTCGAGCACCAGCATCAGGCCCAGCGCGGGCCACAGCCAGTCGGTCCAGCTGCCGCCGTCGGGCATCATTTGCGCGGCGCCGCCGGTGCTGCGGCGCCGGTGCCGCGCATCGCCTTGAAGAACTCGCTGCCCGGATCGACCACCATCACGTCGGACTTGTTGCGCCAGCTGGCGCGGTAGGCCTCGAGGCTGCGGTAGAACTGGGCGAACTGCGGGTCGCGCCCGAATGCGTCGGCATAGAGCGCAGACGCCTTGGCGTCGCCTTCGCCCTTGATCTTCTGGGCGTCACGGTAGGCCTCGGCGAGGATCACCTCGCGCTGGCGGTCAGCGTCGGCGCGGATCTTCTCGCCCTCGGCCTGGCCGGTCGAGCGCAGTTCGTTGGCCACCTGCTTGCGCTCGGACTCCATGCGGCGGTAGACGGCGTCGGTGATGTTGGCGACGAAGTCGACCCGCTTGATGCGCACATCGACGATCTCGATGCCGAAGCTCTTGGCCTCGTCACCCAGGCGCTGGCGCACATCGTTCATGATCTTCTCGCGCTCGCCGGCCAGCACGCCGCCGACCGTGCGCTTGGTGATCTCCTCGTTGAACGCGGCCTGCACCACCGGGCCCAGCCGGGCCTCCAGGTTGCGCAGGTCGGGGCCGCTGTTGCGGATGAACTGGCGCGGATCAGCGATGCGCCACTTCACCAGCCAGTCGATGACCAGGCTCTTCTTCTCGGCGGTGAAGATCGGACGGCTCTCGGGGCTGTCCAGGGTCTGGATGCGGCGGTCGAGGAAGACCACGTTCTGGAACGGCGGCGGCAGCTTCCACTGCAGCCCCGGCTCGGCGATGACTTCCTTGATCTCGCCCAGCGCGTAGATCACGGCGACCTTGCGCTGGTCGACGACGAACAGGGTGGAGGCGGCGAGCATCAGAAGGACGAGGCCCGCGGCGACGATACTGGCGATTCGGTTCATGGTGTGTCCCTGTGGCAGTCCGGATCAGCGGCCTTCACGGTCGCGGCTGCGGGCGTTGTCGCGGTTGCGCACATCCACGGTGGTGCTCTCGGTGGCGGCCGGTGCGGGCTGGGCCGCCGGGGCGGTGGCCGCCGCGGCGGCCGGAGCGCTCTGCTGGACCAGCTTGTCCAGCGGCAGGTACAGCAGGTTCGAGCCGCTGCGGCTGTCGGTCATCACCTTGGTGACGTTGCTGTAGACCTCGCGCATGGTGTCGATGTAGAGGCGGTCGCGGGTCACGGCCGGTGCCTTCTGGTACTCGGTGTAGACCGAGTTGAAGCGCTGCGCATCACCCTCGGCCTGTGCCACCACCCTGCCCTTGTAGCCTTCGGCCTCCTGACGCAGGCGTGCGGCCGTGCCCTGGGCCTTGGGAATGACGTCGCTGGCGTAGGCCTGGCCTTCGTTCTTGAAGCGGTCGCGGTCGGCGCCGGCCTTGACGGCATCGTCGAAGGCGGTCTGCACCTGGTCGGGCACCTGCACGTTCTGCAGGTTGACGTTGGCGATCGCCACGCCGGCGTTGAGGCGGTCGAGCTGTTGCTGGATCGACTTGACGAGGTCGGCGGCGATCGCGTCGCGGCGCTCGTAGAGCACCGAGTCGACCTTGCTGCGGCCGACGATCTCGCGCACCGCCGATTCAGCGGCCTGGGCCACGGCTTCCTCGGTGCTGGCGTTCTCGAACAGGAAGGCGCGGGCGTCCTTCAACCGGTACTGCACGGTGAAGCGGATGTCGACGATGTTCTCGTCCTGGGTGAGCATCGACGAGTCGCGCAGGCCGGTGGCGGGCACGGTGGAGGTGCGGCCGATCTCGACCGAGCGCAGCTGCGTGACACGCACCGTCTCGTGCGACTGGATCGGGTAGGGCAGGCGCCACTGGATGCCGGCGCCGGCCGTGCTGCTGTAGCGGCCGAAGGTGGTGACCACCGCCTGCTCGCCTTCCTGCACGATGAACACGCCGCTGCCGGCCCAGATCAGCGCCACCACGCCGGCGATCAGGCCGACGCCCACACCGGCACCCTTCATGTCGGGCGAGAAGTTGGGCGGATCCTCGGGCGGCTGGGCGCCACCGCCCTTGCCACTGAACAGGCCCGAGAGCTTGCGGTTGAAGTCGCGCCAGAGCTCGTCGAGGTCCGGCGGGCCGTCGTTGCGGCCATTGCTCAGCAGGCGCCAGCCCTTGGCCAGCCCAGCGGCCAGGCGTGCGCGCTGGGGGTGTCGCCGCGGTGCTGCCGACGCGCTCATTCGCTCGGTGTGCAGGGGCTCATCCATGGTGATCGTTGTCTCTAGTGTTGAGGGGGTGTGGCCGGCACCGCGGTGCCGTCCGGCAACTGGCTCACGACGCTGCGATCAGGGCTGTCGGGTGGCACCGCCTGCGCCGCGATCAGGCGGCGCAGCTGGTCCAGGCCCTGCCCTGTTCGGGCGCTGATGAACACGCGTGGGACCCGCAGACCCGCCGACAGTTCCAGCTCATCGCAGACTTGGCGCGGCTGCTGGGATTCGGGCAGCAGATCGGCCTTGTTGTAGACCAGGATCTGCGCAATGCCCTCGGCGCCGATCTCCTCCAGCACGCGCTCCACTTCGGCCCGCTGCTCCGCCAGCAAAGGGCTGGCAGCGTCGACCACGTGCAGCAGCAGGTCGGCATCGGCCGCTTCCTGCAGCGTGGCACGGAAGGCCTCGACCAGCTTATGCGGCAGGTCGCGGATGAAGCCCACGGTGTCGGAGAGCGACACGGCACGCCCCGCCTCGCCCAGGTAGAGCGAGCGGGTGGTGGTGTCCAGCGTGGCGAACAGCTGATCGGCAGCGTAGGCACGGGCCTTGGTCAGCGCATTGAACAGCGTGGACTTGCCGGCGTTGGTGTAGCCCACCAGCGAGACGCGGAAGGTGCCGCTGCGCTCACGCGCGCGGCGCTGCGTGCCGCGCTGGCGCTTGACCTTCTCCAGCCGCTCCTTGAGCTGCTTGATGCGGTCGCCGATCATCCGGCGGTCCAGCTCGATCTGGGCCTCACCCGGGCCACCGCGGTGGCCCACGCCGCCGCGCTGACGCTCCAGGTGGCTCCAGCGGCGTACGAGCCGCGTGGACAGGTACTGCAGCCGGGCCAGCTCGACCTGCAGCTTGCCCTCGTGGCTCTGCGCCCGCTGGGCGAAGATCTCGAGGATCAGCGCCGTGCGGTCGGCCACCGGCACGCCCAGGTGGCGCTCCAGGTTGCGCTGCTGCGCTGGCGAGAGCGCCTGGTCGAAGATGACGCCATGGGCGCCATGCACCAGCACCAGTTCCTTGATCTCGTCGGCCTTGCCCGAGCCGACGAACAGCGCCGGATCGGGCGAGCGGCGCTTGGCCAGCACCTTGGCCACGGTCAGGTCACCGGCCGATTCGGCCAGCAACTGCAACTCGTCAAGCGTGGGGTCGAACGAGGCGCCGGGGCCCAGGTCGACGCCGACCAGAACGGCGCGATTGCTGTCGACGTCCTGGGGCGTGCCGTGCTTGCTCAAGGCGCGCTCGGGTGGGAGGGGTCGGCGAGCGGCGCGGCCGGTTGGCCGGCGCCGGCCCTGTTCAGCGGGCTCAGTGGGCGTCGCCCTGATCGGCCGGGTGGAAATTGACGGCCCGGCCCGGCACGACGGTGGAGATGGCGTGCTTGTAGACCATCTGGGTCACGGTGTTGCGCAGCAGCACCACGTACTGGTCGAAGGACTCGATGTGGCCCTGCAGCTTGATGCCGTTGACCAGGTAGATCGAGACCGGAACATGCTCCTTGCGCAGCAGGTTCAGGAACGGGTCTTGTAGAAGTTGCCCTTTGTTGCTCACGATATTGGCTCCGTGTTGGAAGAAGTTGGAAAGCTGGCACCTTATCACAGGGCGACAGACCCTGTCGGAGCATCCGGCCCGGGGAAGGTTCCCGGCCTCAGGCGCTCTTGTCGGTGAAGGGGTTGGTGGAGTGCTTCATGTCGATGCGCAGGGGCGTACCGACCAGCTTGAAGTGGGCGCGAAAGCGCGCTTCGAGGAAGCGCTTGTAGGCGTCGGTGACGTGCTCCAACGCGTTGCCGTGGATCACGATCACCGGCGGGTTCATGCCGCCCTGGTGGGCATAGCGCAGCTTGGGCCGGCTGGTGCCCGCGCGCTTGGGCGCCTGGTGCTCCACCGCCTCGTGCAGCAGGCGCGTCAGCACCGGCGTGGGCATCTTGCAGTGGGCCGAGGCGTGGGCATCGGCAATCGCCTTCCACAGCGGGCCCAGGCCCTGGCGGCGGATGGCCGAGATGTGCAGGATCGGCGCGAACTTCAGGAAGGCCAGGCGCGTCTCCACCGAGCGGGCCAGTTGCTCGCGCTGGTAGGCATCCACCGCGTCCCACTTGTTGATCGCAATGACGACGGCGCGGCCCGACTCCAGCACATAGCCGGCGATGTGCGCGTCCTGCTCGCTGACGCCCTGGGTGGCGTCGACCATCAGCACGACCACGCTGGCGTCGGCGATGGCCTGCAGGGTCTTGACCACCGAGAACTTCTCGATCGCCTCGAAGACCTTACCCTTGCGGCGCAGGCCGGCGGTGTCGATCAGCTCGTAGCGACGGCCGTCGCGCTCCAGCGGCACGCGGATCGCGTCGCGCGTGGTGCCGGGCATGTCGAAGGCGATCAGGCGCTCCTCGCCCAGCCAGGTGTTGATCAGCGTGGACTTGCCCACGTTGGGCCGTCCGGCCACGGCCAGACGGATCGGTTTGTCGGCCTCGTCCTCGTCGTCGGCGTCGTCGTCTTCCGGGATGTCCTCGAGGGCGGCCTCCAGCAGGCTGCGAATACCCTGCCCGTGCGCCGCCGACACCGGGTGCGGCTCGCCCAGCCCCAGTTCATGGAACTCGGCCAGCAGCGGCGATTCCTGCATGCCCTCGGCCTTGTTCACCGCCAGCAGCACACGCTTGTTGGCCTGGCGCAGGTAGCGGGCGATGTCGGCGTCCTGGGCCGACAGGCCCGAGCGCAGGTCGGTGACGAAGATCACCACGTCGGCCTCGGCCACGGCCTGCCGGGTCTGGCGGGCCATTTCCTTGACGATGCCGGTGGTGCTGTCGGGCTCGAAGCCGCCGGTGTCGACCACGATGAAATGGCGCGAACCCAGCCGCCCGTCGCCATAGTGGCGGTCACGGGTCAGGCCGGCGAAGTCGGCGACGATCGCGTCGCGGCTCTTCGTCAGGCGGTTGAACAGCGTGGACTTGCCCACATTCGGGCGGCCCACCAGCGCGAGAACAGGTTTCACGGCCTCATTCCGGCCGGAAGGCGAAAACCCCGCCCTTGGCGGTGACCGCGAGCAGGTTGGTGTCGGAGAGCACCAGCGGCGCGGCGATGCGCGCGCCATCGGTGGGCAGGCGCAGCAGCGGCGCGCCGGTGTCCTTGGCCAGGAAATGCAGCTGGCCTTCAAAGTCGCCGAAGACCACCGCCGGGCCGGCCACCACCGGCGCGCTCAGGCCGCGGTTGAGCAGCAGCTCAGACGTCCAGGCCAGACCGCCACCGGCGCGCTGACGCGCGGTGACACGGTCGCTGGCATCCGCGCCGACGACGATGCTGGCGTCGCCGCCGATCGCCTTCTGGCCGCCCCCGTTCTGCGACCACTGCAGCGAGCGGGTGGCCGCGTTGACGCAGCCCACCGCGTTCTGGAAGGCGCGCACGCAGAAGCTGTCGCCCACGCGCGAGGCCGGTCCGGCCAGGTCGGCCAGGCGCTCGACCTCGTTGGTGCCGCGCGGGCTGGTGACGGCCACTTCCCAGCGCAGACTGCCCTTGAGCGGGTCCAGCGCCACCAGGCGGGCGCCCTGCCCCACCAGCAAGGTGTCCTGCCAGGCCGCCAGCAGGCCCGGGTGGGCCAGCATCAGCGGGTCGCCCGGGCGGCGGAAGGTCCACAGGCGGCGGCCATCCAGCGCGTCGAAGGCATGCACCGCGCGGTCCACGCCCAGCACGAAGACGCGCTCACCCGCCACCAGCGGCGGCGTGACCACGCCCGCCTCCAGCGGCACGCTCCAGCGTTGGGCGCCGCCATCCAGCAGCACCAGTTGCTGGTCGCGCGTGGCCACGGCGGCGAACCGTCCATCGCTGCCGACGCCGGCCGACAGGCGGGCGCCGACCTGGGCACGCCACAGCTCACGCCCGGTGGCAGCGTCCAGCGCCGCCACGGTGCCGTCATCCGAGGCCACCACGAACTGGCCCGCGCGCACCGCCACCTGCAGCGGGAAGCTCACGCTGCCGATCTGCGTCGACCAGACCTGGCGGCCGGCGATCGTGGGCGTGATCGGCTGCAGCGCCGCCGGTGTCGGCTTGTCGGCCGAGCAGGCCGCCAGCCACAGGGCCAGCGCCGGGGCCGCCAGGCGGGCGGCACGCGTCCACATCGCACTCATTGGGTGGCCTCCGACGCCGCCGACGCGGCCGGGGCCGGCGCGCGGCCCTGGGCATCGAGCTTGGCTTCGACGATGCGGCGGTACTGCTGCTCCTCGGGCAGCGCCTTCCAGGCGGCCTGCCAGGCGGCCACGGCCTCGTCCTTCTTGCCCTGGGCCATCAGCACATCGCCGCGGCGGTCCTGGACCAGGCCCTTGTAGGCCTCGTCGGTGACCGCATCGAGCTGCTTGAGCGCGTCGTCCAGGGACTTCTTGTCGATCAGCAGACCGGCCAGGCGCAGGCGGGCGACCGGGCCCAGGCCCTCGCTGCCGCTTTGCTCGGCCAGCCAGCCCAGGCTGGCGATCGCGGCGTCGGGTTGGCCCTTGTCGGCCTGCACGCGCGCGGTCAGCAGCGCGCCCTGGCGGGTCAGTTCGGCGCCACCGAAGCGCTCCTTCATGTCGCCGAAGATGCGCGTGGTGGCGTCGGCATCGCCCCGTTGCGCGGCCGCTTCGAGCTCACCGAACATGCCGGCGGCGCCCACCGCCTGCTTGGACTGCCAGTAGTTCCAGCCGTTGAAGCCGGCAATGCCGGCCAGCACCAGCGTGATCAGCCAGGTGATGAGGTTGCCGTATTGCTTCCAGAACGCCTTCAGCTCGTCGAGCTGTTCCTGTTCCTGGAGGTCGAGATTGCTTGCCATCGTGGATGTGTCAACAAGAAAGGCGCGGCCACAGGCTGGCGCCGAAGTCAGCGATTATGCGTTGCGCAGCGACGGCGCCCAGTCGGCCACCGCGTCGAGCGGGCGCAGCTGCTGCTCGGCGGCAGCGTCACGCAGCGGCTTGACCGCCACCTGGCCGGCCGCCAGTTCGTCGGCACCGAAGATCAGCGCGAAGCGGGCACCGCTGGCATCGGCCTTCTTGAACTGCGACTTCATGCTGGACTGGCCGGGGTGCAGCACCACCGACAGGCCGGCCTCGCGCAGCGCTTCGAGTGCCACCATCACCCGCGGCAGGCCCTCGGCCGAGGGCACGATGGCGTAGGCGTCGGGCACCGGCGCGGCGGGCGCCACGCCCACCTCCTCCAGCAGCAGCAGCATGCGCTCCAGGCCCATGCCGAAGCCCACCGCCGGGGTGGGCTTGCCACCCAGCTGCTCGATCAGGCCGTCGTAGCGTCCACCGCCACAGACCGTGCCCTGGGCGCCGAGCTTGTCGGTGATCCACTCGAAGACGGTGAGGTTGTAGTAGTCCAGGCCGCGCACCAGGCGCGGGTTGATCGTGTAGCGGATGCCCGCGGCATCCAGGATGGCGCGCACGCCGTTGAAGTGCGCCAGCGAGGCCTCGCCCAGGAAGTCCAGCAGCTTGGGTGCGGCATTGGCCATGTCCTGCAGCGCCGGGTTCTTGGTGTCAAGCACGCGCAGCGGGTTGGTGTACAGGCGGCGCTGGCCGTCCTCGTCGAGCAGGTCCTTGTGCGCTTCAAGATGGGCGATCAGGGCCTCGCGGTGGGCGCGGCGCTCGCTCAGCTCGCCCAGGCAGTTCAGCTCCAGGCGCACATGCTCGCCGTCGACCAGGCCCAGCTCCTTGAGCAGGCGCGCGCCCAGCAGGATGACCTCGGCGTCCACATCGGGGCCATGAAAGCCCAGGGCCTCGATGCCCATCTGGTGGAACTGGCGGTAGCGGCCCTTCTGCGGGCGCTCGCGGCGGAACATCGGGCCGAAGTAGTAGAGCCTGCGGCCGCCCTCGCGCAGGAAGGCGTGCTCGATCATCGCCCGCACCACGCCGGCGGTCATCTCCGGACGCAGCGCCAGGTGCTCGGCCTGGCCGTGCTTGTCGGCCCGGTCCTCGAAGGCGTACATCTCCTTCTCGACGATGTCGGTCACCTCGCCGATGCCGCGCACGAACAGCGCCGTGGGCTCGACGATGGGCGTGCGCACGTTCTGGTAGCCATAGCGCTGCAGCACGCTGCGCATGCGGGCTTCCAGCCACTCCCAGCGCGCCGATTCCGGCGGCAGGATGTCGTTCATGCCCTTGACGGCCTTGAGGGTCTCGCTCATCTTGGAAAAAAGGGCGCCCGAGGCGCCCGCCGGTGGGTGACAGGCAGCGTCAGGCGGCGTGGCCGAAGCGCTGGCGGATGTAGTTCTCGACGATGGCGTGGAACTCGGCGGCGATGTTGTCGCCGCGCAAGGTCAGCGCCTTCTCGCCGTCGATGAAGACCGGGGCGGCTGGCGCCTCACCGGTGCCCGGCAGGCTGATGCCGATGTCGGCATGCTTGCTTTCGCCAGGGCCGTTGACGATGCAGCCCATCACCGCGACCTTGAGGTTCTCGACGCCGGCGTACTGGCTACGCCAGACGGGCATCTGGGCACGCAGGAAGTCGTCGATCTGCTTGGCCAGCTCCTGGAAGGTGGTGCTGGTGGTGCGGCCGCAGCCCGGGCAGGCAGTGACGCTGGGGTTGAAGCTGCGCAGGCCCAGCGCTTGCAGGATCTCCAGCGCGATCACCACCTCCTGCGTGCGGGCCTCGCCCGGCTGCGGCGTCAGCGAGACGCGGATGGTGTCGCCAATGCCCTGCTGCAGCAGCACCGACAGCGCCGTGGCCGAGGCCACTGTGCCCTTGGTGGCCATGCCGGCCTCGGTCAGGCCCAGGTGGAGGGGGTAGTCGCAGCGCTGGGCCAGGCCCTGGTAGACCGAGATCAGGTCCTGCACGCCGCTGACCTTGCAGCTGATGATGATCTGGTTCGGGTCCATGCCCATCTCGCGGGCGGCCTGGGCCGACTGCAGCGCCGACTGGATCAGCGCCTGGTACATCACCTGCTTGGCGTCCCAGGGCTGGGTGCGGCGCGAGTTGTCGTCCATCATCTGGGCCAGCAGTTCCTGGTCCAGGCTGCCCCAGTTGACGCCGATGCGCACCGGCTTGTTCCAGCGGCAGGCGGCCTCGATCATCTGGCCGAACTGGCGGTCACGCTTCTCGCCCTTGCCCACGTTGCCGGGGTTGATGCGGTACTTGGACAGTGCCTCGGCGCAGGCCGGGTGCTCGGTCAGCAGGCGGTGGCCGTTGTAGTGGAAGTCGCCGATCAGGGGCACGTCGATGCCCATGCGGTCGAGCTGTTCGCGGATCGCCGGCACGGCGTCGGCCGCCTCCGGCGTGTTGACCGTGATGCGCACCATCTCGGAGCCGGCGATCGCCAGCTCCTTGACCTGGATCGCGGTGCCGATGACATCGACCGTGTCGGTGTTGGTCATCGACTGCACGCGCACCGGTGCATCGCCGCCGACGGTGACCACGCGCTCGCCCCAGACCACGCGGGCCTGGCGGCTGCGCCGCGGCGCCGGGCTGGCTTGGGTGACGGGCTGGTCGGGTGCTTCGCTCATGGGGCAGGATTCACTTCAGTTCGAGACGGGCCACGTTGTCGCGCGTGGCGGCGGCCAGATCGACCGGCTGGCCGCGGAAACGCAGCTCGGTGCCGACGGCATTGCCTATCTTGACACGCAGTGGCAAGGCCCCATCCAGGTCCACGGATTCACCCGGTTGCAGGGTGCGCGAGATCATGGCCTGGCCATTGCCGTCGAGCACCTCGACCCAGGACTCCACCGTGGCGCGCACCTGCAGCAGGTGGTCGGGCACCAGCACCGGGGCGGCCGGCGCCGGCGGCACGGCCGCGACGCTGGCGGCCGCCGCCGGGGCGGAGGCGATGGCGGACACGGTGGCCGTGGAGGCCGGCGCCGAAGCGGGCGTCAGTGCCGCGACGACCTGCGAGGCCGCCCCCAGGACCTGATCGACCGCCGCCGCCGAGGCGGCCGCGGTGGCGCCCTCCGGGTTGGCGGGCTGGCGCGGCACCAACCACATCAGGGCCGCGCCCACCAGCAGCACCAGCACGGTGACCAGCACGCCCTTGCCCTTGGCGTCCAGTTCCAGCGTCGGGTCGCGGCGCATGCCGTGCTCGCGGAACGGCGCGTTCAGACCGCCGCCCACATCGTCCAGCGTGCGCTGGCCGGCGGGCGGCAGCAGCGCCAGGATCGGCGCCGGGTCGATCTTCAAGGCCCGGCAGGCCGCCTGGGCCAGGGCGCGCACGAAGGTGGGGCCCTGCAGTTCGTCGTGGCGGTCCTGTTCCAGCGCCTCGAGCTTGCGCGGCGAGACCTTCAGGTGCGTGGCCAGCACGGCGATGTGCATGCCCTGTGCCTGGCGTGCCGCGCGCAGCAATGCGCCGGCACTGCCGGACAGCGGCTGGGTGTCGCCGGCGTCGCGCGGCTCAGTCATCGAAGCGCCTCCGCTCGTACAGGCCGGCCTCGGGCGAGTTCGGGAAACGGCTGCTCAGCAGGCTGCCGAGTTGATCGACCTGGCCCGCCTGGCCCAGCTGGCGCTCGATGCGCAGCGCCAGCCACAGCGATTGCGCGGTCACCTGGTCATCGATCTGGTTGACGCGGCGCACGTAGAAACGGGCCCGCTCATGCTCGCCGCGGCGGAACAGCACATCGGCGAGGTTGAAGCCGGTGGCGGGGTTGGACGGGTCCAGTTCATAGGAGCGGGCCAGCGAGCGCTCGGCCTCGGGCCAGCGCTGGGCGCGGGCCTGGCAGATGCCCTGGGCCAGCAGCGTGCGGGCCAGGTCCGGGTAGGCCGGCACCTGGGCCGCCAGCGCGAACTGCTGGTCGGCTTCAGCAAAGCGCCGCTCCTGGCAGAGGAACCAGCCGTAGTTGTGCAGCGTGTCCGGGTCGCGCGAGGACAGGCGCAGGCCCTGCCGGAAGCTCTCCTCGGCCTGGCCGGCGTCGCCCATGGCGGCATAGATCAGGCCGCGCAGGCCATAGGCCGGCACCTGGTTCGGATCGGCCTGCAGCGCCGCCTTGATCTCCTGCAGCGCGGTGGCGTTCTGGCCCCGCTGGAAGTAGGCCGCGGCCAGTTCCAGGCGGGTCTGCGACAGACGGGCCGCATCGGCCTTGGGTGGCGCGTCGGGCACGGGGTCGGGCGTGCGATTGCGCTCCGGCGCCGGGCTGGCACAGCCCGCGAGCAGCGCCAGCACAGCCAGCGCGGCGCCGACACGGGACTTCACACCAGGGCGACGTGGCTTCATCAGTGAGGCTCCGGGCCACCCGGGGCGGCCGAGGGGAACGATGGGGATGGGTTGGCGGCGCTGATCCAGGTGACCGGCTGGCGCTTCATGCGTTCATGGGCCCGGGTGCGGTCCTGCACCTCGCCGGCCAGTTGGCCGCAGGCGGCGTCGATGTCGTCGCCACGGGTCTTGCGGATGGTCGTCACCACGCCCGCATCCTGCAGGTGCTTGGCGAAGGCGGTCACCCGCTCGCGCGGCGACCGGGTCAGACCGGACGCGGGAAAGGGGTTGAACGGGATCAGGTTGAACTTGCACGGCACGCGCTGTGTGCCGCGGCCGTTGACCAGGGCCAGCAGGGCCTCGGCGTGCTCGTCGCTGTCGTTGACGCCGTCGAGCATGCAGTACTCGAAGGTGATGAAGTCGCGCGGAGCCGCGCTCAGGTAGCGCTGGCAGGCCGCCATCAGCTCGGCCAGCGGGTACTTGCGGTTCAGTGGCACCAGTTCGTCGCGCAGCGCATCCCAGGGCGCATGCAGGCTGACGGCCAGCGCCACCGGGCAGTCCTCGCGCAGGCGGTCGATCATCGGCACCACCCCGGAGGTGGACACGGTGACACGGCGGCGCGACAGGCCGTAGCCGTGGTCGTCGAGCATCACGCGCAGCGCCGGCACCAGCGCGGCGTAGTTCTGCAGCGGCTCGCCCATGCCCATCATCACGACGTTCGTGATGGCACGCTCGCCCGTGCCCAGGCCCAGGCGCACGCGCAGGCTGCGCTCGGCATGCCACAGCTGGGCCAGGATTTCGCCGGTGCTGAGGTTGCGCGAAAAGCCCTGGTGGCCGGTGGAACAGAACCGGCAACCCACGGCGCAACCCGCCTGCGAGGACACGCACAGCGTGCCGCGGTCGTCCTCGGGGATGAAGACGGTCTCGACCGCATTGCCGGCGCCGACATCGAACAGCCACTTGACGGTGCCGTCGGCGGAGACATGCTCGGAGACCACGGGCAGGTCACGGACCTCGGCCACGCCCTCGAGCTTGCTGCGCAGGGACTTGGCCAGGTCGGTCATGGCCGAGAAATCGGCCGCGCCCCGCTGGTGGATCCAGCGGAACAGCTGGACGGCACGAAAGCGCTTCTCCCCGAGGGACTCGCAGTAGGCGGCGAGCCCGTCGAGGTCGAAGTCGAGCAGGTTGACCTTGCTCACGCGTCGTGCCCGCCCGGCGCTGAAATCAGCGCTGGTAGACGTTCATGCCGGGGAAGAAGAAGGCCACTTCGACGGCGGCCGTCTCGGCGGCGTCGGAGCCGTGCACGGCGTTGGCGTCGATCGAGTCGGCGAAGTCGGCGCGGATCGTGCCCTTGTCGGCCTTCTTGGGGTCGGTGGCGCCCATCAGTTCGCGGTTCTTGGCGATCGCGTTCTCGCCTTCCAGGACCTGGATCATCACCGGGCCGGAGATCATGAAGTCGACCAGGTCCTTGAAGAACGGACGGGCCTTGTGCACGGCATAGAACTGCTCGGCATCGGCGCGCGACAGGTGCACCAGCTTGGCGGCGGCGATCTTCAGGCCAGCGCCTTCGAAGCGCGAGTAGATCTGGCCGATGACGTTCTTGGCGACGGCGTCGGGCTTGATGATCGAGAGGGTACGTTCGATGGCCATGAGGCGCTCCTTGGAGTCAATGGTGTACCGCGCCACGCGCGGCAACGGGAATGGGCAAAGCCCTTGATTCTAGTGCTGTAACAGCGTGTTCAGCGGCGGCGACGGCCGCCACCGCTGCCGCTGCCGCCGCCTCCGCGGCCTTGCAGCTTCTTGGCAAAGGCGTCGGCGCCGATGTAGCCCACCGAGGTGCGCATCGGGTCGGGCTGGCCGCCCTGGCCACCACCACCACCCTTGCCGCCGGGCTTGCCGCGCTTGCCGCCCCCCAGGCCACGATCGCCCTGGACAAAGCGCTTGTCGTAGGTCTGCTGCAGCGGGTTGGGGATGAAGTTCTCGTAGTCGATCTCGCGCGAGGGCTGACGCTCGCGCTGCACCTGGCGGCGGTCGAAGGTCTGCTGCAGCGGATTCGGGATGCGGCTCGGGTCGCCCGGTTCGCGGTCCTCGTCGTAATCGGGGCGCTCCTCGCGCTGGCGGCGCTGCTGCTGCTGCTGTTGCTGCTGCTGCGCGTTGCGGTTCTGCCCGCCACCCTGCGGCGCGCCGCCGCCCTTGCCCTTGCCGCCTTGGCGGTTGTCGGGGCCGCGGGACGGCTGGCTGGGGCGGCCGCCATCGCGCGGCTGGTCGGTCAGGCGGCGCAGCAGGCGCAGGTCGTCGCCGGACAGGTCCACCCAGTCACCGCGCTTGAGCCCGCGCGGCAGCACCACGCTGCCGTAGCGGATGCGGATCAGGCGGCTGACGGTCAGGCCCACGGTGTCGAAGAGCTTGCGCACCTCGCGGTTGCGACCTTCGGTGATGACGCAGCGGTACCAGTGGTTCACGCCCTCGCCGCCACCGTCAGCGATCGACACGAAGGACGCCGTCTGGCCCTCGATCTCGACGCCCGCCAGCAGGCGGTCACGGGCCTCGTTCTCGAGCGTGCCGAGCACGCGCACCGCGTACTCGCGCTCGACGCCGAAGCGCGGGTGCATCAGCTTGTTGGCCAGGTCCCCTGAGGTGGTGAACAGCAGCAGGCCTTCGGTGTTGATGTCGAGTCGGCCCACCGACTGCCACTTGCCGTGCTGCAGGCGCGGCAGGCGGCGGAACACCGTGGGGCGCTGCTGCGGGTCATCCAGCGTGACAACCTCGCCCACCGGCTTGTGGTAGGCGATGACACGCGCCGGCGGCGGCGCGATGCGCACCTTCACCGGCTTGCCATCGAGCGTGATGCGGTCGCCGAAGGAGATGCGCATGCCCACATGGGCGGGCTCGCCATTGACCTCGACCCGGCCGGCCTCGATGGCCTGCTCCATGTCGCGGCGCGAGCCGACACCGGACTGCGCCAGCACCTTGTGCAGCTTGGGCGCGTCGGCGTCCGGGGCCAGCACGCGCTTGTCGTCGGCAGGCTCGGCCGGCGCAGCGGCTTCGGGCTCCGCCGGGGACGGCGCCGGCTCGGCCAGCGGCTGGTCGGCCGTGGCATCGAACTCGCCGGCCAGCACGCTGGCGAAGACCTCGGTGCTGTCGACCCCTGGCGTGGCGGGAGCCGCGTCGGCGGCTGGCGCCGCAGCGGCACTGTTCTCGCCCTCCCCCTCGCCCCGGCGCGAGCCGCGGCGGCCGCGGCGGCGGCGGTTGCGGCGGCTGCCGCCGTCCTCGCCCCCCTCGCCGGCACCGTCGTCCTGGCCATCGCCCTGGCGCTCATCCGGACCGTCACCCGCGTCGTCGCCACCCTCGTCGGCCCGCACGGCGGCGGGCACCGGCGCGACGGGTGCAGGCGCAGGCGCAGGTGCCGCCGGGACCGGCGCAGCCTCAGCGGCAGCGGGGGCTGGTGCAGCGGCCTGGCTGGCCTCGCCGGCATCGGCCGCGGCGGCGGCCGGCTTGCGTGGCTTGCGCGGGGCCCGGGCGGGCTTGGCAGGCGCCGAGGCCTCGGCGTCCGCGGCCGGTGCCTCAGCGGCCGCTGCGGGGGCGGCGGCATCGCCGGCCGGTGCGGCTGCGCTGCGCGTGCGCCGGCGAGGCTTCGGGGCCTCGGTGGGCTCGTCGGGAACGGTGGGTTCTTGCGCGTCGTTGCTCATGGCTCGCTGGGGTCCTTCGGCACGTCGGCCTGGGGCAGTTCGGCGTCCGCAGGCGGCGCCGTCGTGAGGGGGGGCTGCTCGCCGGGGTCGGCGGGCGCGGGGGACGGGGTCTCGGGGGCCTCGTCCAGTGGCAGTTCGGGTTGTTCGTCGAGCAGATCCACCTGCTCGCCGGTCAGGGGCGCCAGCGTCTGGGCCGACAGCGGCCCATCGAGCGCAGGCAGGCGATCCAGGCTGTCCAGGCCGAGGTCGTCGAGGAACTGGCGCGTCGTTGCGTACAGCGACGGACGGCCGGGGCCATCGCGGTGTCCGATCACCTCGACCCAGTGGCGGTCCTCGAGCTGCTTGAGGATCTGGCTGGAGACGACCACACCGCGGATGTCCTCGATGTCGCCGCGGGTCACGGGCTGTCGGTAGGCAATGATGGCCAGGGTTTCCAGCACGGCGCGCGAGTAACGCGGCGGCTTCTCGGGGTTGAGCCGATCGAGGTACTCGCGCATCTCGGGACGGCTCTGGAAGCGCCAGCCACTGGCCAGGGCCACCAGCTCGACGCCGCGACCGGCCCAGTCACGCAGCAGCTCATCGAGCAGCTGGCGCAGGGTGTCGGCGCCGACCTGGTCGTTGAACAGCGCGCGCAGGTCGCGCATGGACAACGGCTGGTTGGCGCAGATGAGCGCCGTTTCTAGAACGCGCTTGGCATCCTGGGTATTCATGGACACATGTGTCGGGCGCCGGCGGGGTGCCACGGCGCGTCAGGCGGTCAGGGCCGGACCCCGGTGGCACGTCGGACACCGATGTCCGACATCGGACAGACGCGTGACTGGGGTTCAGGCAGCCCGCCGGCATGGACCTGCCTACGCGGCAGACCGGGCGGTCGGTGTCGGCCGGGCCGATCGGACCGCCCCACTCTCGGGGGGCTTGGGCACTGATTGTAGCGCGCTTCGCGTGGCGCGATGTGACGCAGGCGCGGTGCTCAGCCAGGGACCACGGCCTGCCAGGCCTGGGCGAAGTCGGCCGGCGGCGCGCACTCGAAGCGCATCGGCCGTCCGTCGATCGGGTGTGCAAAGCCCAGCTCGGTGGCGTGCAGCGCCTGGCGGGTCATGCCCAGCGCCGGCGCACCGCCGTACACCGCATCGGCCACCAGCGGATGGCCCTGGGAGGCCAGGTGGATCCGGATCTGGTGCGTGCGCCCGGTGTGCAGCGCGCAGCGCACGGCACTGATCTCTCCACGCAGCCCGAGGCGCTCGATGTCGGTGCGCGCCGGCTTGCCGCCGGCCACCACTGCCATGCGCACGCGGGCCGACGGGTCCCGACCGATCGGTGCCTCGATGCTGAACGGCGCCGCCGCCACGCGCCCGTGGGCCAGCGCCAGGTAGCGCCGGCGCACCGTGCGCGCAGCGATGTCGCGCACCAGTGCCGTCATGGCCGGCAGGCTGCGCGCCACGACCATCAGCCCCGAGGTGTCCTTGTCCAGCCGGTGCACGATGCCGGCACGCGGCAGCTGGGCACAGGCCGGGTCACGGGCCAGCAGGCCGTTGAGCAACGTGCCGGTCCAGTTGCCGGCCGCGGGGTGCACCACCAGGCCGGCAGGCTTGTCCAGCACCAGCAGGTGGGCGTCCTCGAACAGCACCGCCAGGTCCATGGCCTGCGGCAGGAACGCGCGGCTTTCCTCGGGCAGCTCCAGCCTCACCTCGACCGCCTGGCCGGCCTTGAGCCGGCGCGAGGCCTGCAGCGCGGCCTGGCCCGCGACCCGCACCAGCCCCCGCTCGATCAGCGACTGCAGGTGGCTGCGCGAGAACTCCGGCGCCAGCGTGGTGAGGTAGCGGTCCAGGCGGGCGCCATGGGCAGCGTCCGGCACCGTCGCGGCGCGGCTTTCGGCCTGGCCGTCCAGGTCGGTGTCGTCGATGCCCGTCTGCTCCAAGGAGCCCTCCTATAATCGGCCGCCTCTTCGCAGACCTTCCAACATGACCGCAGCTTCCTCGTCGCGCCGCCTGGCACGCCTTCTCTCGGCCCTGGCCCTGATCGCGCTGGCCGCCTGCAGCTCGACACCGCGGGAAGACGACGCGAAGAAGTCCGCTGAAAAATTGTATGCGGAGGCCAAGGACGACATGGCCACCGGCGCCTGGGACCAGGCGATCAAGACGCTGGAACGCGTGGAAGGCCGGGCCGCCGGCACCCTGCTGGCCCAGCAGGCGCAGCTGGACATCGGCTACGCCCAGTGGAAGACCAACGAGAAGGCCAAGGCCTTGTCGACCCTGGACCGCTTCGTCAAGGTCCACCCGTCCAGCCCCGGTGTGGATTACGCGCTCTACCTGCGCGGCCTGATCAACTTCAACGACAACCTGGGTCTGCTCGGTTTCCTGGCCGGCCAGTCGCTGACCGACCGCGACCAGCAGGCCTCGCGCGACGCCTACCAGTCCTTCCGTCAGCTGGTCGAGCAGTTCCCCGACTCGCGCTATGCCGACGATGCCCGCGTGCGCATGGACTACATCGTCAACTCGCTGGCCGAGTACGAGGTGCATGTGGCGCGCTACTACCTGCGTCGCGGCGCGCTGCTGGCGGCCGCCAACCGCGCCCAGCAGGCCGTTCAGGCCTACCCGCAGGCGCCCGCCGGCGAGGAAGCCCTGTTCATCATGGTCGAGGCCTACGACCGCCTGGGCCTGACGCAGCTGCGCGACGACGCCCGCCGGGTGCTGACCACCAACTTCCCGAACAGCCGCTTCGTGCAGCCGGAGCTGGCGCAGGCCAAGCCCTGGTGGAAGCTCTGGTGAGCCTGTGCGCCGGCTGAGCGGCGCGCTTCACGCAGCGCGCTCCTCGGCCAACGTGCGCAGCCACTGCAAGGCCTCCTCGCCGCTGTCCAGCGGCGTCATCGGCGGCAGGGCCGCCAGCAGGCGGCGCCCGTAGCCCTTGTCGCGCAGCCGGGTGTCGCACAGCACCAGCAGCCCCTTGTCCTGCTCGGTGCGGATCAGGCGGCCGGCGCCCTGCTTCAGCGACACCGCCGCCTCGGCGATGAAGTACTCGCTGAAGGCATCGCGCCCCTGTGACTTCAGCTGGCGCACCCGCGCCTCGACCAGCGGGTCGTTCGGCGGCGGGAAGGGCAGCTTGTCGATCAGCACGCATTGCAGCGCGTCGCCGGGCACGTCAATGCCCTCCCAGAAGCTCTGCGAGCCCACCAGCACGCTGCCCCCCTGGCCGAAGCGCTCGAGCAGCGTGCGCTTGGCGGCACTGCCCTGCACCAGCACCTGCAGCGGCGCGTCCAGGGTCTGCAGTTCGGCCTCCAGGGCCTCGGCCACCACCCTGAGGGCGCGCAACGTGGTGGTGAGCACGAAGGTGCGGCCGCCCAGCGCCTTGGCGCAGTGCGCGGCGGCGCGGCCGACCAGCGTCAGGTGACCGTCCTCGCCCGGGGCGGGAAAGCGTGGCGGCACATACACCCGCGCATGGGCGGCGTAGTCGAACGGGCTGCCCACCCGCAGGCGGCGGGCATCGTCCAGGCCGGCCGATTCGCAGAACCAGCGCAGGTCCGGCTCGTCACCCAGCGTCGCCGAGGTGAAGACCCAGGCCCGCGAGCCCGCGGCGCGCTGCTCGCCCATCATCGCCCGGATGTCCAGCGGCGACTCCACCAACCGGGCCTGGTGGGCCGTGAGGTCGATCCAGCGCACGCGCTCGGGCGCGCATTCGCGGTGGAAGCGCAGGCACTGCTGGCCCATCTCACGGGCGCGTGCCTGCAGGCGGACGAGGTCGGGCGCCGCCTCGACCACGCCCTCCAGCGCCTCGGCCGCGCGGCGCAGCGCCTCGGCCAGGCGATCCAGGGCCGGGCCCAGCGCGTCGTCGCGGGCGGCCTCGTCCCAGCGGCGCTTGAGCTGGGCGCGCACCTCCGGCAGGCCCTGGGCAGCGGCCAGGCGCAGCTCGCGTGCGGCCAGCTCGATCGTCGCCGACAGCTCCTGCCAGGGCGCCAGGCCGCGCGCATGCTGCAGGCCGGCGGCCACCAGGTCACGCGACAGGTCAACCGCCTGCCCCGTGCCCAGGGTCTGGCCCAGGAACTGCACGCCGGCCTCGACCATCTGGTGGGCCTCGTCGAACACCGCCACGTCCACCGTGGGCAGCAACTCGGCCACACCACTGTCGCGCAGCGACAGGTCGGCGAAGAACAGGTGGTGGTTGATCACCACCACGTCGGCCGCCATGGCGTCACGCCGGGCCTTCATCAGGTGGCAGTTGACGAACTCCGGGCACTCGCCGCCCAGGCAGTTGTCGCGGCTGGAGGTGACCAGCGGGATCAGCTCGGAGCGCTCGTCCAGGCCGTCGAGCTCGCCCATGTCGCCGCTGCGGGTGCCCTGGGCCCACTGCTCGATGCGGGCCAGCGCGCGGATCGAGCCGCGGTCGGCGAAGGTGGCGCCCTCGCGCGCCTGCTGCAGCCGGTGGCGGCACAGGTAGCTGGCCCGTCCCTTGAGCAGGGCCACGCTGGCCGGCACCTGCAGCGCATCTTTCAGGCGCGGCAGGTCGCGCAGGAACAGCTGGTCCTGCAGGTTCTTGGTGGCGGTGCTGACCAGGGTGCGGCGGCCCGACAACAGCACTGGCACCAGGTAGGCGAAGGTCTTGCCGACACCGGTGCCGGCCTCGGTGACCAGGCAGCCCTGGGCGTCGATGGCCTCGGCGACGGCCTGCGCCATCTCCAGCTGCTGCTGGCGCGGTGCATAGCCTGGCGCGGCGCGCGACAGGGCCCCGTCGGCAGCAAAGGCCTGGGCCACTGCCGCGGGCAATCCGGGCTCGGCCATTCAGGCCGGCTCCGGCGGTTCGAGGGTGGCCTCCAGCACCGCAATCTGGTCGCGCAGCACCAGGCGGCGCTTCTTCAGGCGGCGCAGGGTCAGCTCGTCCAGTGGCGTCAGCGGGTCGGTCCGGTCGATCAGATTGTCCAGATCGGCGTGCTCGATGCGCAACTCGATCAGGCGACGTTGGGGGGAATGGAGGTTCTCCGTCATCGAGGGGGCGGCGCAATATCTGCTGACAGTTTATATTGCATGCCATGAGCACCCTCAGCACCCAGGCCTACCGGCTGACCGCAGCGACCGGCCTGCACAAGGGCGATCGGGCCTACCAGCAGGACCAGGTCGAGATCCTTCCGCACCACCGGGTCGCCGGCTGCCTGCTGGCGCTGGTGGCCGATGGCATGGGCGGCAAGAGCGGCGGGCGCACCGCCGCCGACCAGGTGGTGCTGACCGCCCGCCAGGTCTTCGACCGCTTCAATCCCGCCGACGACGATGCCGAGGCGATGCTCAAGCAGCTGGTGGTCGAGTCGCATCTGATGATCAAGCTGACGGCCATCACCGCCGATGAAGAGCCGCACAGCACGCTGGCGGCCTTCCTGATCATGCCCGACCGCAGCGCCTGGACGGTGCATGCCGGCGATTCGCGCGTCTACCACTTCCGGGGCGCCGAGATGGTGCGGCGCACGATTGACCATTCCTACGTGCAGCGCCTGATCGACGAGGGCAAGATCACCGAGGCCCAGGCCAACACCCATCCGCAGTCCAACCTGCTGACCGGCTGCCTGGGCACCCAGCAGGACCCGCCGGTGGCGATCCAGCGCATCGAGCGCCTCGACCAGGGCGATGCGCTGCTGGCCTGCTCCGACGGCCTGTGGCACTACCTGAGTGGCAAGGAACTTGGCGCCATCGTCAACGCGCTGAACCCGCGCGAGGCCAGCGAGATGCTGATCAGCAAGGCCCGCCAGCGCGCCCGCGGCACCGGCGACAACCTGTCGCTGGCGCTGGTGCGGGTCGAGCCAATCAAGTAGTAGGCCGACCGACGCCCACGCGGGGCGCTCAGGTCAGGCGCGTGTCCACCTCGCGCCGCTCCAGCGACAGGAACTCCTTCGACTGCATCTCGTTGAGCCGCGAGACCGTGCGCGGGAATTCATGCGCCAGCGGGCCTTCCAGGTAGAGCTGCTCGGGCGGTACCGCGGCCGACAGGATCAGCTTCACGCGGCGGTCGTAGAGCACGTCCACCAGCCAGGTGAAGCGACGCGCTTCCGAGGCCATGCGCACCGGCATCTGTGGCACGTCCGACAGCAGCAGCGTGTGGAACTGGCTGGCCAGCTCCAGGTAGTCGTTCTGAGAGCGCGGGCCGCCGCACAGCGTCTGGAAGTCGAACCACACCACGCCGCCGGCGCGCCGGCGCGCGCGCAGTTCGCGGTGCTCGATGTGCAGCACAGGCGACTCATCACGCGCCTCGGCCAGCTCCTCGAAGGCCTGGGTCATCGCCTGGTCGGCCACCTCGCCCAGCGGCGTGTGGTAGAGCTGCACATGCTCCAGCGTGCGCTGACGGTAGTCGGTGCCGTTGTCGACGTTGATGACCTCCAGCTTGTCCTTCAGAAGCGCGATCGCCGGCAGGATGCGGTCGCGGTGCAGGCCGTTGGGGTACAGGCCATCAGGGTGGAAGTTCGAGGTGGTGACGATCGACACGCGGTTGGCGAACATCGACTCCAGCAGCCGGTGCAGGATCATCGCGTCGGTGACGTCGGCGACATGGAACTCGTCAAAGCAGATCAGCCGGTAGCGCCGGGCGATGCGCTTGCCCAGTTCGTCCAGCGGGTTCTGCAGGCCCTTGAGGTCCTGCAGTTCGCGGTGCACCTCGCGCATGAACTCGTGGAAGTGCAGGCGCGTCTTGCGGGTCAGCGGCACCGCCTGGAAGAAGGCGTCCATCAGGAAGCTCTTGCCGCGCCCCACGCCGCCGTACATGTACACGCCGCGCGGGATCGGCGGGCGCACCAGGGCCTTGGTGATGGCATTGCTGCGCCGCGCCTTGTAGGCCGCCCACTCGTCCTGGCAGCGCTGCAGCGCGGCCACGGCGCGCAGCTGCGCCGGGTCGCTCTGGTAGCCGCGCTCGGCCAGGGTCTGGTGGTACAGCTCGGTGACGGTCGTCATCGCAGAAGTCTCAGACGAACAAGGGCGGCTTGCGCCGCCCTTGCGGGTTTCCCTATATCGGTCGTCCCGGGTCAGAAATTCAGGGTGCGCTTGTCAACGGCCAGCGCCGCTTCCTTGGTCGACTCGGACAGCGACGGGTGGGCGTGGCAGATGCGGGCGATGTCCTCGCTGCTGGCCTTGAACTCCATGGCCATCACCGCCTCGGCGATCAGCTCGGAGGCCATCGGGCCGACGATGTGCACGCCCAGGATCTCATCCGACGCGGCGTCGGCGAGGATCTTGACGAAGCCGGTGGTGTCGCCCAGCGCACGCGCCCGGCCGTTGGCCAGGAACGGGAACTGGCCGGCCTTGTAGGCCACGCCATCGGCCTTGAGCTGCTGCTCGGTGCGACCGACCCAGGCGATCTCGGGGCTGGTGTAGATGACCCAGGGCACGGTGGCGAAGTTGACGTGTCCGTGCTGGCCGGCGATGCGCTCGGCGACCGCCACGCCCTCTTCCTCGGCCTTGTGCGCCAGCATCGGGCCACGCACCACGTCGCCCACCGCCCAGACGCCGGGCAGGTTGGTGCGGCAGTCGCCGTCCACCACGATGGCGCCGCGCTCATCGAGCTGCAGGCCCACCGCCTCGGGGTTCAGACCCGTGGTGTTGGGCACGCGGCCGATCGAGACGATCAGCTTGTCCACCGCCAGCTCCTGCGCCGCGCCCTTGGCGTCGGCGTAGGACACGGTGACGCCCTTCTTGCCGTTCTTGATCTCGCTGATCTTCACGCCCAGCTCGATCTTCAGGCCCTGCTTGGTGAAGGCCTTCAAGGCCTCCTTGGCGACGCCTTCGTCAGCGGCGCCCAGGAAGGTGGGCAGGGCCTCGAGGATGGTGACCTCGGCGCCCAGGCGGCGCCAGACCGAGCCCATCTCCAGGCCGATCACGCCCGAGCCGATGACGCCCAGCTTCTTGGGCACCGCACCCACGCGCAGCGCGCCGTCGTTGGAGAGGATGTTGACCTCGTCGAACTCGGCGCCCGGCAGCGGACGGGCGTTCGAGCCCGTGGCCACGATCACCTGCTTGCCGACGATCACTTCCTCGGCAGCGCCGGCGACCTTGATCTCGTAGGCGCCGTCCTTGGCCGCCACGAAGGAGCCGCGGCCGTGGAAGAAGCTGACCTTGTTCTTCTTGAACAGGTAGAGGATGCCGTCGTTGTTCTGCTTCACGACGCCGTCCTTGCGGGCGATCATCTTCGCCACGTCCATCTCGACCTTGCCGGTGGAGATGCCGTGCTCGGCGAAGTGCTTGCTGGCGTGCTCGAAGTGCTCGGACGACTGCAGCAGCGCCTTCGACGGGATGCAGCCGACGTTGGTGCAGGTGCCGCCCGGGGCCGGGCCGCCAGCGGCGTTCTTCCACTCGTCGATGCAGGCCACGTTGAAGCCCAGCTGGGCCGCGCGGATGGCGGCAATGTAGCCGCCGGGGCCGCCGCCGATCACGACGACGTCGAATTGCTTGGACATGAATCTTCCTGGTGAGCTTGGAAGAAGCGCCCCGTTGGACGGGGCGCTTCAATCAGGGGGCAGTGCTTAGATGTCGAAGAGCAGGCGGGCCGGGTCTTCCAGCGCTTCCTTCATCGCGACCAGGCCCAGCACGGCCTCGCGGCCGTCGATGATGCGGTGGTCATAGGACATCGCGAGGTAGTTGATCGGGCGCACCACGACCTGGCCGTTCTCGACCACCGCGCGGTCCTTGGTGGCGTGCACACCCAGGATGGCCGACTGCGGCGGGTTGATGATCGGGGTCGACAGCATCGAGCCGAAGGTGCCGCCGTTGGAGATCGAGAAGGTGCCGCCCGACAGCTCCTCGATGCCCAGCTTGCCGTCCTTGGCCTTCTGGCCGAATTCACCGATCTTCTTCTCGATGTCGGCGAAGCTCAGCTGGTCGGCATTGCGGATGATGGGCACCACCAGGCCACGGGGCGAACCCACCGCGATGCCGATGTCGAAGTAGCCGTGGTAGACGATGTCGTTGCCGTCGACCGAGGCGTTCAGGATGGGGTAGCGCTTGAGCGCAGCCACCGCGGCCTTGACGAAGAAGCTCATGAAGCCCAACTTGACGCCGTGCTCCTTCTCGAACTTGTCCTGGAACTTCTTGCGCATCTCCATCACCGGGGCCATGTTGACCTCGTTGAAGGTGGTGAGGATGGCGTTGGTCGACTGCGACTGCACCAGGCGCTCGGCGATGCGGGCGCGCAGGCGGGACATCGGCACGCGCTGCTCGGGGCGGTCGGCCAGGTTCTGCAGCGTGGGCGCGGCCACCGCGGGCAGCGGCTTGGCGACAGCGGCATTTACTGGCGCGGCCACCGGGGTCGGCACCGCGGCCTTGGCACCCGAGGCCACGGCACCCAGCACGTCGCCCTTGGTGACGCGGCCGTCCTTGCCGGTGCCGGCCACCGAGCCGGCGGCCAGGTTGTTGTCGGCCATCAGCTTGGCGGCGGCGGGCATGGCCACGCCGGACTTGTCGGCCGAGGGCGCGGCCGCGGGGGCGGCAGCAGGCGCCGGGGCGGCGGCGGCGGGTGCAGCGGCAGCGCCGGCCTTGCCCTCGGTGTCGATCTGCGCGATGACCTGGTCGCTGACCACGGTACCGCCGTCGCCCACCACGTGAGCGGCCAGCACGCCGGCGGCCGGCGCCGGGACTTCGAGCACGACCTTGTCGGTCTCGATCTCGATCAGGATCTCGTCCATGGCCACGGCTTCACCGGGCTTCTTCTTCCACTGCAGCAGGGTGGCCTCGGCCACGGACTCGGACAGTTGGGGGACCTTGACTTCTACGATTGCCATGATGTGTCTTTCGTGTCGGTGCGGGGGACGCTGTGCATCCGCCAGCCCCGGCCCGGGCGAGGCGCCTCAGGCCAGGACTTCGGCGGCGCCCTGAGGGCGTCCGCCGTCGTGCTTATTTGCTGAGAATGAAACCCTTGAGCTTGCCGTAGGCCTGGTCCAGCAGCGCCTTCTGCTGGTCCTGGTGCAGGTGGGCATAGCCCACCGCGGGCGAGGCCGAGGCCGGGCGGCCGGCGTAACCCAGGCGCTGGCCGTCAAGCATGTTCTCGTGGATCTGGTGCTGGATGAAGAACCAGGCGCCCTGGTTCTGCGGCTCGTCCTGGCACCACACGATCTCGGTGGCGTTGGGGTACTTCTTCAGCTCGGCGCCGAACACCTTGTGCGGGAACGGGTACAGCTGCTCGACGCGCAGGATCGCGACGTCGGTGGCCTTCTTGTCCTCGCGCTTCTTGACCAGGTCGTAGTAGACCTTGCCCGAGCAGGCGATCACGCGCTTGACCTTGGCGTTGTCGATCGCCTCGTTCTGCTCGCCGATCACGGTCTTGAACTCGCCGCGGGTGAAGTCGGTCAGCGGCGAGGTGGCGTCCTTGTTCCGCAGCAGCGACTTGGGCGTGAAGATGACCAGCGGCTTGCGCAGCGGGCGCACCATCTGGCGGCGCAGCAGGTGGAAGATCTGGCTGGCCGAGGTGGGCTGCACGATCTGCATGTTGGTGTCCGCCGCCAGCTGCATGAAGCGCTCCAGGCGGGCCGAGCTGTGCTCGGGGCCCTGGCCTTCGTAGCCGTGCGGCAGCATCAGCGTCAGGCCGTTGACGCGGCCCCACTTGACCTCGCCGGAGGCGATGAACTGGTCGATCACCACCTGGGCGCCGTTGGCGAAGTCGCCGAACTGGGCTTCCCAGATCGTCAGCGTGTTCGGCTCGGCCGAGGCGTAGCCGTACTCGAAGCCCAGCACCGCCTCTTCGGACAGGATGGAATCGATGACGGTGAACTGCGCCTGGTTGTCGGCCACGTGCTGCAGCGGGATGTAGGTGCCTTCGTCCCACTTCTCGCGCTTCTGGTCATGGATGACCGCATGGCGGTGGGTGAAGGTGCCGCGACCGCAGTCCTCGCCGGACAGGCGCACCGGGTAACCGGCGGCCACCAACGACGCGAAGGCCATGTGCTCGCCCATGCCCCAATCGACATTGATCTCGCCACGGCCCATGGCCGCGCGGTCGTCGTAGACCTTCTTGACCAGCGGGTGCATGTTGACGGTCTCGGGGATCGTCGTCAGGCGCTCGGACAGGCGCTTCCACTCGGTCAGCGGGATCGCGGTGTCGGCCGAATCGGTCCACTTCTTGCCCAGGTAGGGCAGCCAGTCCACGGCGAACTTGCTCTTGAAGTTGCTGAGCACCGGATCGACCGTGTGGCGGCCAGCGTCCATGGCGGCACGGTAGGCCTTGGCCATGTCGTCGCCCAGCGTCTCGCCCAGGCCTTGCGCAGCCAGCTTGTCGGCGTACAGCTTGCGCGTGCCGGGGTGCTGGGCGATCTTCTTGTACATCAGCGGCTGGGTCAGCGCCGGCGTGTCCTGCTCGTTGTGGCCCAGCTTGCGGAAGCAGATGATGTCCACCACGACGTCCTTGCGGAAGGTCATGCGGAACTCCAGCGCCAGCTGGGTGGCCAGCACGACCGCTTCCGGATCGTCGCCGTTGACGTGCAGCACCGGCGACTCGATCATCTTGACGATGTCGGTGCAGTACAGCGTGGAGCGCAGGTCACGCGGGTCCGAGGTGGTGAAACCGATCTGGTTGTTGATGATCAGGTGCACCGTGCCGCCCGTGGAATAGCCACGGGTTTCGGACAGCATCAGGGTTTCCTGGTTGACGCCCTGGCCGCCAAAGGCCGAGTCGCCGTGCACCAGCACCGGCAGCACCTGGGCGCCGACCTTGTCGCCGCGGCGGTCCATGCGGGCGCGCACCAAGCCCTCAACCACCGGGTTGACGATTTCCAGGTGCGAGGGGTTGAAGGCCAGGCTCAGGTGGACCGGGCCACCGGCGGTGGCGATGTCGGAGCTGAAGCCCTGGTGGTACTTCACGTCGCCAGCGGGCAGTTCCTCGGGCGCCGTGTGGTCGAACTCGGCAAACAGGTCCTTGGGCATCTTGCCCAGGGTGTTGACCAGCACGTTCAGGCGGCCACGGTGGGCCATGCCGATGACGATTTCCTGCACGCCCTGCTCACCGGCGCGCTGGACGACCTCGTCCATCGCGGCGATGAAGCTCTCGCCGCCTTCGAGCGAGAAGCGCTTCTGGCCGACGTACTTGGTGTGGAGGAAGCGCTCCAGGCCTTCGGCCGCGGTCAGGCGCTCGAGGATCTGCTTCTTCTTCTCGGGGGTGAAGCTGGGCTTGGAGCGGATCGATTCCAGCTTTTCCTGCCACCAGCGCTTTTGCGTCTGGTCGGTGATGTGCATGAACTCGACGCCCAGCGTGCCGCAGTAGGTCTCGCGCAGGGCCTGCAGGATCTCCCGCAGCGTCATGTTCTCGGCCTTGCTGAAATAGCTGTTGGCCGCCGAGAACGAGATGTCCATGTCGGACTCGGTCAGGTCGTAGAACGCCGGCTCGAGTTCGGGGATCTTGGGGCGCTCGGTGCGCTTGAGGGGGTCCAGGTCGGCCCAGCGGGCGCCCACGTTGCGGTACGCGGCGATCAGCGACTGGACATGGACCTGCTTGCGGGCGACGGCCAGATCGGCCGAACTGGCCTTGGCGGCGAAGGCGTTGGCCTTGGCGCGCTGGGCGAAGGACTCGACGACCGGCGCATGGGCGACGTCGCGGGCTTCGGTGCCGTCGGTGGCGGGGACGTGTTGCAGCGCGTCGAAGTAGGCGCGCCAGTTGTCGGGCACGGAGCCCGGGTTGTCGAGGTAGGCTTCGTACATCTCCTCGACATAGGGCGCATTGCCCCCGAACAGGTACGAGTTCGACCTGTATTGCTGCATCATCTTTCGCTCACCTTTCGCCCCGGTTGCCAGGACTCCGATGGGTTGATCAACCTTCCGCGGCCCGGCTTCACCGGTTGGCGGATTGCGACCCGCCTTGCTCGGTTTGTCTCGATAACCAGCAAGGGGACACAGAAGGACCGTTCAAGTCACATTCGGGACTGTACCACCGCCGTGACTTGTTGTTGTGGGCTGTATTACGCGCCCGCAAACCCTTTACTTTCCTGACAAATCGGTCGTCCGGACGAAAAATGCGTCAGTGAATTCCCACCCCCGCGCCACGCCACGCGTGATCCGCCTGCGGTCCGAGGCCCCGCCCATGCCCGCGATCGGCCAGCCCTGCAATGGCTGCGGGGTGTGCTGCGCCTGGGCGCCCTGCCCTCTGGGCATCGTGGTGAGCGGGCGGCGCCAGGGGCGCTGCCGCGCGTTGCGCTGGGATGCGGCGCAGCGCCTGTACCGCTGCGCGATGGTCAGCCAGCCGCGCCGGGTGTGGCCCTGGTGGCCACGCTGGGCCGAGCCGGCCTTGCGCCGGCTGGCGGCGCGCTGGATCTGGGCTGCCAGCGGCTGCGATGCCGATCTGGCGGCCGAACGCGCCGCCTGATCGGCCGGACCACTCAGCCCAGCAGGCGCGCGCGTGCCGCGGCGTACTCGCGCGCCAGCTGCGCCACCAGTTCGGCGGCCGGCTGGACACGGGTGATCGCGCCGATCCCCTGGCCACAGCCCCAGATGTCCTTCCAGGCCTTCTTGGCGTCGCCGCCGAAGTTCATTTTCGAGGGGTCGCTCTCGGGCAGGTTCTCCGGGTCCAGGCCGGCGGCGCGGATCGACGGCTTCAGGTAGTTGCCATGCACCCCAGTGAACAGGTTGGAGTAGACGATGTCGTCGCTGCTGCTGTCGACGATGCACTGCTTGTAGGCGTCCACCGCGCGCGCCTCATCGGTGGCGATGAAGGCCGAGCCGATGTAGGCGAAGTCGGCCCCCATGGCCTGCGCGGCCAGGATGGCGCCGCCGCTGGCGATCGAGCCCGACAGCGCCAGCGGGCCGTCGAACCACTGGCGGATCTCCTGGACCAGCGCGAACGGGCTCTTGACGCCTGCATGGCCACCGGCGCCGGCCGCCACCGCGATCAGGCCGTCGGCGCCCTTCTCGATGGCCTTGTGCGCAAAGGCGTTGTTGATGATGTCGTGCAGCACCACGCCGCCCCAGGCATGCACCGCCTCGTTGACGTCGGTGCGCGCGCCCAGCGAGGTGATCACCACGGGCACCTTGTAGCGCGCACAGACCTCCAGATCGTGCTCCAGCCGGTCATTGCTCTTGTGCACGATCTGGTTGATCGCGAAGGGCGCGGCCGGCGTGTCGGGGTGGGCCTTGTCCCAGGCCGCCAGGGTCTCGGTGATCTCGGCCAGCCACTCATCCAGTTGCGAGGCCGGACGCGCATTGAGCGCCGGCATCGAGCCGATGATGCCGGCCTGGCACTGGGCGATGACCAGCTGGGGGTTGGAGATGATGAACAGCGGCGAGCCGATCACCGGCAGACGCACGCGTTGCAGCGCGGCAGGCAGGCGGCTCATCAGAAGGCCTCCAGCGCCATGGCGGTGACACCGGCGTGGCCGTCGACGATGCTTTCGCGCAGGCCGGCGGTGCGGGTCAGCAGGTGGTCGGCGTAGAAGCGCGCAGTGGCGATCTTGGCCTGCATGAAGGCCACATCATCACCCGCGGCCAGGCGGTCTTCGGCCGCCATCAGTGCCCGCCCCATCTGCCAGCCGGCCATCAGGTTGCCGGCCAGCATCAGGTAGTTCACGCTGCCAGCGAACACGGCGTTGGGGCTGGCCTTGGTCTGACCGGCGACGAAGTCGACCACCGCCAGGAAATCGGCGCGCGCGGCGGCCAGGCGCCTGGCGAAGGCCTTCGCGTCGGCGCTGGGACGCGCAGCCAGGGCTTCCTCGGTGGCCGCGATCTGCGCCGCGATGGCCTTGGCGGTCTGGCCGCCGTCGCGCGCGGTCTTGCGGCCGATCAGGTCGTTGGCCTGGATCGCGGTGGTGCCTTCGTAGATGGTCAGGATCTTGGCGTCGCGGTAGTGTTGGGCGGCGCCGGTTTCCTCGATGAAGCCCATGCCGCCATGCACCTGCACGCCCAGGCTGGTGACCTCCAGGCTGGTTTCGGTGGAGTAGCCCTTGACCAGGGGCACCATGAACTCGTAGAAGGCCTGGTTCTGCTGGCGCACGGCCGCGTCGGGGTGGTGGTGCGCGGCGTCATAGGCGGCGGCGGCCACCAGCGACATCGCGCGACAGCCCTCGGCGGTGGCACGCATCGTCAGCAGCATGCGGCGCACGTCGGGGTGGTGGATGATGGCCGCAGCGCCCGGCACCGAGCCGTCCACCGGACGCGACTGCACGCGGTCGCGGGCATAGGCCACGGCGCGCTGGTAGGCGCGGTCCGACACCGCCAGGCCCTGGACGCCCACGCCAAAGCGCGCCGCGTTCATCATCACGAACATGTACTCCAGGCCGCGGTTCTCCTGGCCCACCAGGTAGCCCACCGCGCCGCCGTTGTCACCGAACTGCAGCACCGCGGTGGGGCTGGCCTTGATGCCCATCTTGTGCTCGATGCTGACGCAGTGCACGTCGTTGCGCGGGCCCAGCGAGCCGTCGGCGTTGACCAGGAACTTCGGGCAGATGAACAGCGAGATGCCCTTGACGCCTTCCGGCGCCCCGACCACGCGGGCCAGCACCAGATGGACGATGTTCTCGGCCATGTCGTGCTCACCCCAGGTGATGAAGATCTTGGTGCCGAAGATGCGGTAGCTGCCGTCGGGCTGCGGCTCGGCACGGGTGCGCACCGCGGCCAGGTCGGAGCCGGCCTGCGGCTCGGTCAGGTTCATCGTGCCGGTCCAGGTGCCGTCGATCATCTTCGGGATGAAGGTGGCCTTCTGCTCGTCGGAGCCGGCGGTCAGCAGGGCCTCGATCGCGCCGTCGGTCAGCAGGGGGCACAGCGCGAAGCTCAGGTTGGCCGCATTGACCATCTCCTGGCAGGCGGCGTGGATCAGCTTGGGCAGCCCCTGGCCACCCACATCCGCCGGGTGGTGCAGGCCCTGCCAGCCGCCCTGGGTGTACTGGTCGAAAGCAGCCTTGAAACCGGGCGTGGCGTGGACCTTGCCGTCGCTGAAGTGCGAGGGATTGATGTCGCCTTCCCAGTTCAGCGGCGCGACCACATCCTCGTTGAGCTTGGCGCACTCCTCCAGCACGGCCTGGGCGGTGTCATAGCCCGCGTCCTCGAAGCCGGGCAACTGGGCGATGGCGTCGATGTTGGCGAGTTCCTTCATCGCGAACAGCATGTCCTTGACGGGGGCGCGGTAGCTCATGGGATGTCTCCGGGAAAGGCAGGGGGCGAAAGAAAGGGCGCCACGACGGGCGCCCTTGCTGTGTTGGCGAGGGCCGCGCTGCGGCCCCTCAGGCGCGGATCAGAGGGCGTTGATCAGCTCGGGCACGGCGGCGAACAGGTCGGCCTCCAGGCCGTAGTCGGCGACGCTGAAGATCGGCGCTTCCGGATCCTTGTTGATCGCGACGATCACCTTGGAGTCCTTCATGCCCGCGAGGTGCTGGATCGCACCGCTGATGCCGCAGGCGATGTAGAGCTGCGGCGCGACGATCTTGCCGGTCTGGCCGACCTGCCAGTCGTTCGGTGCGTAGCCGGCGTCCACCGCGGCGCGGCTGGCGCCCAGTGCGGCGCCCAGCTTGTCGGCCAGCGGCGTCAGCACCTCGTTGAACTTCTCGCTGCTGCCCATCGCGCGGCCACCCGAGACGATGATCTTGGCGGCGGTCAGCTCGGGGCGGTCGCTCTTGGCGATTTCGCGGCCGATGAAGCTGCTCCTGGGCGCGGCGGCGGTCGCGGCGACGGTCTCGACGGCCGCCGAGCCACCCGTGGCCGCAGCAGCGTCGAAGCCGGTGGTGCGCACCGTGATCACCTTGACCGCGTCGGCGCTCTGCACCGTGGCGATCGCGTTGCCCGCGTAGATCGGACGCTCGAAGGTGTCGGCCGACACCACCTTGGTGACGTCGGACAGCTGCGCCACGTCCAGCTTGGCGGCCACACGCGGCGCGACGTTCTTGCCGTTGGCGGTGGAGGCAAACAGGATGTGGCTGTAGCCGGAAGCGATGGCCAGGACCTGCGCGGCCACGGCCTCGGCCAGCTGGTCGCCCAGGCTCGCACCATCGGCGTGCAGCACCTTGGCCACACCGGCGATCTGCGCGGCCGCAGCCGCAGCGGCGGCGGCGTTGTGGCCGGCCACCAGCACATGCACATCCCCACCGCAGGCCGCAGCGGCGGTCACGGTGTTCAGCGTGGCGCCCTTGACGCTGGCGTTGTCGTGTTCAGCAATGACGAGGACGCTCATCTCAGATCACCTTCGCTTCGTTCTTCAGCTTGCTCACCAGGGTGGCCACATCGGGCACCTTCACACCGGCGCCGCGCTGCGGCGGCTCGGAGACCTTGAGCGTCTTGATGCGCGGGGTCACGTCCACCCCCAGGTCGGCCGGCTTGACCGTCTCCAGGGGCTTTTTCTTGGCCTTCATGATGTTGGGCAGCGTGACGTAGCGCGGCTCATTGAGGCGCAGGTCGGTGGTGATCACCGCCGGCAGGGACAGCTTGAGCGTCTCCAGGCCGCCGTCGACCTCGCGGGTGACGGTGGCGGCGCCATCGGCCACCTCGACCTTGGACGCGAAGGTGGCCTGCGGCAGGTCGGCCAGCGCGGCCAGCATCTGGCCGGTCTGGTTGCAGTCGTCGTCGATCGCCTGCTTGCCCAGGATCACCAGGCCCGGCTGCTCCTTGTCGACCAGGGCCTTGAGCAGCTTGGCCACGGCCAGCGGCTGCAGCTCGGCATCGGTCTCGACCAGGATGGCGCGGTCGGCGCCGATGGCCATCGCGGTGCGCAGGGTTTCCTGGCACTGCGTGACGCCGCAGGAGACGGCGATGACTTCGGTCACGGCGCCCTTTTCCTTCAGGCGCACCGCCTCTTCGACGGCGATCTCGTCAAAGGGGTTCATGCTCATCTTGACGTTGGCGATGTCCACCCCCGTGCCGTCGGACTTCACGCGAACCTTCACGTTGTAGTCGACGACGCGCTTGACGGGTACCAGTACCTTCATGCTGCGTTGCTCCTGTCGGATGTCGAGGTTGTTGAATTGACGTTAACGTAAACCAAGTGATTCTAGGGGCGATGCGCGCTCCGCAGGCGTTGCCCTCGTGGAAACTCGCTGAATGCGGCCCTCAGGCTGACTCTTTTAAATCGAACGTTCGTGCTATTTTAAGGGTCCGCCAGCCACCACCGCAAGCCATCCTGGTGAAAACCCGTGGGTGCGCTGCCAGCGGTTAGACTGCCGGCCGCCATGTCCGTCCTGCCCACCCTGCCCCGCACCATCGGCGTCTTCGATTCGGGGGTGGGTGGCCTGTCGGTGCTGCGTGCGTTGCACCGCTTGCGACCCGAGCACCCGCTGCATTACCTCGCGGACTCGGCCCACGCACCCTATGGGGACCGCGATCCAGCCTTCGTCGCCCAGCGCAGCCTGCGCCTGGCCGAACACCTGCTGGCGCATGGCGCGGCCATGCTGGTCGTGGCCTGCAACACCGCCACCGCCTGGGCCATCGACGCACTGCGGCAGCGCTACCCGCAGCTGCCCCTGGTCGGCGTGGAGCCG
Organism: Ideonella alba; assembly: GCF_018069845.1. Classification (NCBI taxonomy): domain Bacteria; kingdom Pseudomonadati; phylum Pseudomonadota; class Betaproteobacteria; order Burkholderiales; family Sphaerotilaceae; genus Ideonella; species Ideonella alba. Next base: position 777 of record NZ_JAGQDD010000006.1, on the reverse strand, counting down.
GGCGTCAAGCCGGCCGCCGCGATGTCGCAGCGCCGCCGCATCGCGGTGATGGCCACCACGGCCACGCTGGCGAGCCCGCGCTTCGCGCTGCTGGTCGAGCGCCACGCACCCGGCTGCGAGGTGCTCCGCGTGCCCTGCCCCGGCCTGGCTGCTGCGATCGAGCGCGGTGACGACGGCCGCGACGAGGTGGAAGCCCTGCTCGACCGCCACCTGCACCCGCTGCAGGACAGCGGCATCGACGTGATGGTGCTGGGCTGCACCCACTACCCCTTCGTGGCCGAGCGCATCGCGCTGCGCTTGCCGCCGCAGGTGCACCTGCTGGACACCGCCGACGCCGTGGCCCGCCAGGCACTGCGCCTGCTGGGCGAGGCGCCACAGACACCAACGCCCCATCCTTGGCCGGCCCTGCGGCTGGAGAACACCGGGGACCCGGCGGTGCTGGAGCGCATGGCGCGCAGCTGGCTGCAGGTGGACGTCACCGCCCGGCGCTGCAACGCCTGAGCGACGACCCCTGGTGCCCGGAACCGGACTCGAACCGGTACGTCCGTTGCCGGACTGCGGAGTTTAAGTCCGCTGCGTCTACCAATTTCGCCATCCGGGCGCGGACAGCTGTGGCCGATGATAAGCGCGCCCTGCGCGCGCCACGGCCCTGAAACGACGAGGCGGCCGGACCCGGGAGGGTGCGGCCGCCTGCGCGTGACTGGAGCGGGAAACGAGGCTCGAACTCGCGACCTCAACCTTGGCAAGGTTGCGCTCTACCAACTGAGCTATTCCCGC